>CAJOPT010000030.1 GCA_905236455.1 uncultured Prevotella sp.
GTTGGTGAAAGTTGAATCGCTTTCAGAACCCAGATTATGACTGATACCGCGCAGAGCGAGGTTCATCTTTGCCAGACGATAGGTGGCTGCCTCCTTCTCCTGTCCATATACATTGATACGACTGATGTCGCCTTGTTTGGCTTTTACCAAGTCGGTGCTCTGAATAAACATACCTCCAGAGCCACAGCATGGGTCGTACAATGTACCATCGAACGGTTCGATAACAGTTGCTATCAACTGCACCACATCGTGTGGGGTATAGAACTCGCCTTCTTCTTTGGTCGCATTGACAGCAAACTCCTTCAGGAAGTATTCATATACGCGGCCTATCAGGTCCTTCTCCTCACCAAATGTCTTGTGACTGATCTTGTTGACCTCATCAACAATCTTCTTCATGTCGTTGGCCCCAAGGTTACGCTGGGTAAACGTACCCTCAACGAAACAACCTTTCAAGGTTGGGTTGGTTTCACCAATACTACGCAAAGCAGTATCAAGGGCAACATTGAGCTGTGGAGCTGATGTATTAATAATTGTTGACCATCGGGCTTCCTCTGGCAAGTCGAATGTACCGTCAGCAAACGTGGCATCGTCAAAGAACGCCTTGATGATTTCTTCATCATCAGGGTCAAGTCCCTCATCTATAAGTTTTTGGCGCAACTTCTCTACACCATCTTCGTATTTTTCTCCTATAAAGCGGAGAAATACAAGTGTCAGCATCATGTCGCGCTTCTCGAAGAACGACCCCGAATTCTTCGCCTGACGGAGTATATCTCTGCACTTGAACAAGATATTATCAAGGTTCAGTGTTTCTTCTTTTACTTTCTTTGCCATTGTAATTCCTTATTATTCGTCTTCAAAAAGATACAATTCTTCTGGTTCTTCGTCAGCTTCTGGTACGGGTATTATATTTTGTTGCTCTTCTACATGACAGACTTCTTGAATCTTCTCAAGTATGGAGGTACCACGCAAGTTAACAAATTCCTTAAAGTCATCACGCTTTGCAGCAGCAAATGCTCTTTCGTCAATAAAATGAGTAAGAAGACATGTTCGTATCTCAGCATTCTCCATCTCGTATTGCTGAAGATATATGCTCGGATGTTTGGCACTAATCTGCTGATTTAGGCGTTTTGTAATGAATGCAAAGTTTAGTACAGAGTTCACTTCATCCTGCGAGATAACAAACTGTTGTCGCAAGGCATAAGGGAAGAAATGGTGATTCTCCTTAGAGTTGGAGCGGGATGCATTTGTTTTATCCAAGGTCACAATGGCTCCATTGTCAAAATCCAACGGCCCATTTAGTGCCATCAAACAAAGAATACCATTCTTGATAACCGAGCGTAGGTTCATTCTAACTCGCACCAATTCGTCAACAGTCAGTTTTACTGAGAACAAACGAGAACTAAAGATTCCATTTGCCAGATCGTTAATCCAAAGTACATCTTCGTTCATACGTGTCAGCGTAGAACTAGAATAGCGTTGCGAAAAAGTCACAGTCCAAAACCAACCAGATATTAAGTTCCTGACTTCTGCATTAATATACTTTTCACCAGAAAGAAAAAAGTAATGCTGAATGACAGCTAATAGACTATTATATGGTATAATCGAAAGTTGCTGAACTCCCAGATTCTTCACAAAGTCAATAGCAAGACGGATGCATTCAGTGGTTTTCTGCCAGTTGTTCTTGCAGTCTGCATTGGTGAGATTCAATTGATGCCGATTGGTACAGTCGCCAGAAACATTCAATGCAAGCGACTGGGTGAATATCTCTGAATCCAATGTGCCGAAGATCTTGATAACCGGATCGTTGTTGAACTCTGCTATTTTATTTCGCATATCAAAGTCTTCCGACCATACAGAAGCATGGACCAAGTCAAACAAAGAGAGACGCTTACCTCCCTGATTAATGCGTTCAAAAATAGTTACAACTTCATCCAGCTCCATATTCATAGACTTGATGATGCTAACAGGATAGGTGTTCAGTAGTTCATGACAGTCTTGAATCAGTTTTCCAAATTCTATCCTACCTGAACTATAGTACTCTTGTAGTAGATTACCATATTCCTTGTCATCGTAAATTCTCCAAACAGGAATGTTGTTTTGTTCCGTTTTAAGTTTTGGTACTTTGAACACCTTCTTGTCAAGGTTGAAGCAAATCTTACTATAATCAACGTCATTCAGAATTTTCCCTCGAAGAGCAACGTAAAGTGAAGTGATTCGCTGTTGACCATCTAAAATAAAAGAGAACTTACTCGCTTCTGGCTTCGTTGGGAATCCCAACTCCGTGATATCCCTACAGAATCCATCCATCCGCATATCCGTATCCCAGAGGAAAAAAGAACCAATAGGATATTGCTTATAGATGCTATTGAGTAGGCTTACTATTTTTGTGCGTTCCCACACATAAGCTCTTTGGAATCTTGGAATGCGCATATTGCCATTCTCCAGTTCCTGAAATATGCGTGGCAACGTCCAATTGTTAATAATTTCTATTTTCTGACTCATATCTGATTTGATGCTAGTTTCTTATTAGCATATATATTACTAGTTATTTTCTTCATTGTTGCCAGAGGGGCATTTCAGAACAACTTTATTCTAGCGGCCTCACCAATTCATTCACATTTACTTCGAGCACCTTCGCTATTAGTAACAATGTTTCCAAATTAGGTTGCGTCGTATTCGTAACCCACTTGGAGATGGTTGCAGGATCTTTGCCTACCTGTTCTGCCAGCCACTTGTTACTCTTCTGTTTATCTACCAGAACAACTTTGATTCTGTTTAATCGTCTACTTTCCATTATTCTTAAAGTTTATTCTGTTCGCAAAGGTAGTAAAATGTCTGCAAAATCAATGAATTTTGTACCTCGTTTTTCAATAATTTCACCTTTTTGATTGCGATTTCATCAATTTTGACTTGTTAGTGCACCTTTCAATACGCGAATACACATGCTTTCAAGACTTTCAAATTCCCCCAAAACAAAAATGTTGGTTCTAATTACCCTTCTCATTAGAACCAATTTTGAAATGTGAGGGCAAAAATGGCTGGTTTTTGATGTGATTTTCTTCTTAAAGCTTGCAGCACTCTAATTTTGCATTCGATTTCGTGGCGGTGCCTCAGATTACAGGATTGTCGGACGCGACACTTCATTAAATCTGA
>CAJOPT010000031.1 GCA_905236455.1 uncultured Prevotella sp.
ATTGTAGGACTATTAGGATTAGAAGAAGAACGACCTTGGGGAAGTTTCTTTTTACAATATTTGTGGGAATTTGGGTTAGGTATGTGGGTAGCTGAAAGATGTATGAAGCAGGAAAACAAAAGAACAACTATAATGGACATAAAAAACTATTCCTGGTGGTGGCTATTAACAGGAGCAATTTGTGGGATGGGACTGTCTGCTTTTATGGCATGGAATGGTGGAATTCTTAAACTCTACAATGATATTCCTTCACTCATTGGATATCTGTGTGTTGCACTGCTAATTTACAAGTTTAGCATCAAAGCGATAAATAAAGTTTTTGAATGGGCAAACGGTTTTTCGTATGAGTTGTATCTGGTACATTCGCTAGTGTTTGTTATAACAGCCCATTTACTAACTTCGTACATACCTACATCATTATTACTTATTGTGAAATTTGCAATAGCATATATATTAGCTTACGGTTATAAATTGTTTCTTAGAAAAAGTAAATTGATAAAATGAATCGAAAAAAAATTCTTAATGTAGAGATTGATAGTATCTCACAAAAAAATCTATTGAAGCAATTGAAAAAGGGAGTGTTGGTTACCCCTAATGTAGATCAGATTGTAAAAATGCAATCTGACAAAGAGTACTATCAGATTGTTCAAAAAGCAGAATGGGTAATTTGTGATTCAAAAATTCTATATCTATGCTCAAAACTATTAAGGACACCGTTACCGGAAGCTATTCCTGGAAGTAGTTTTTTCCCTGCATTTTATGAATATCATAAAAATGATGACAACTGCAAGATTTTTCTTTTAGGAGCTATGGATGGAGTTGCACAGAAAGCCATGGAGGAAATAAACAAAAAAGTTGGAAGACGTATGGTTGTTGGTGCATATTCCCCTTCTTATGGATTTGAAAAAAGAAACGAAGAAAATGAACAAATTTATCAAATGATAAATAATTCAGAAGCGAATGTTGTTTTAGTAGGTGTCGGATGTCCCAAACAAGAAAAATGGATTGACAAGCACAAATCTCTCATGCCAAAAGTGGATATATGGATGGCCCTGGGAGCAACCATTGATTTTGAAGCTGGTAACGTTAAACGTGCACCACTCATTTGGCGAAAAATCTACATGGAATGGTTCTACCGCTTTCTGCAGGAACCGCGACGTCTCTTCAAACGCTACTTCATTGACGACATGCGGTTCTTCTGGTATTTTGGCAAACAGCTGATGGGTATCTATAAGAATCCGTTTGCATAAAAAAGATTTTTCATCGTATTCTATTGATATCATTAAAGAAGCATTGAGGGTCATTAATCGCTTTTATCAAACTTTTGATAATCAAACTTTTGACAAAATCATAAAGTTTACTACCTTTGTGGCGAAATATCTCCCTTAAAATTCAGCCGCTTGCGGCTAACTCCCGAAGCTTAAATTATATTTTTACAACAGTAATTCTTCTCTAAGCAAAGATAGAGATTTTCGGAATCAAATCCAAAATTCTTAAAGATTAAATCACAATTACTATACTATATATACGCTAATTAAAAGAGTTTAAAAGATATATACATAGAAATAATTACTTATGCTACAACTTTCCAAATTATATATTGTTGAATCACAAGAGGCTCCGAGGGACATTCCGGAAGGAAATGTGTCATCAATACCATTAACGCTCATGCGTATAATACTCATGCTGATTTATTGTCCATAAACAACAAAAGTTAATTTTATGCACCGTTTATTGTTTATAAGCAACAAAATTACTATATTTGCAGCAAAGTATGCGTTATGTAAAAATCACCACTTGAAAGAATTATGACTGAAATTAATAAAATAAGAAGGGGATTATCCCGTAATGGTCGAGAAGCATATAAACATGCTAAGGAAAATGGGAATGCATTTATTATTATGGGGAATAGTATTTATCAGATACTAGCTGATGGCTCACGAAAAAAATTACATGAACTTTCGACGACTCGTGTTAAGGCAAAACAAAAGTCATTTGTTTTAAAATAAGCATGTCTTTAGAAGCCAAACGACGTTTAAGAATTTTTGCCGGACCTAATGGTTCCGGAAAATCGACGATTACTAAAATCGTATTAGATTATGTATCTTTAGGAACATACGTTAATGCTGACGAGATAAAAGTTATTTTCACAAACCAGAGATTCCTTGATTTCTCAATATATAATATTTCTGTAAACAAGGAAGAGTTTATTTCAGCCTTTAAAGAATCTTCTTTAGCTAATAAAATTAGAAGTATTCCTGATACCTTATCAAACATATCATTGGAGCACAATGCTCTTTATCTCCATAAAGATTACAGAATTGAAGACTACTTTGTTTCTTTCGTTACCTCATATATATGGAATAAGCTACTTGATTCTTCAAGAAAATTTACGATTGAGACTGTGATGTCCCACCCTTCCAAACTCAAGTTCATGAAGTTAGCACAAGAAAAGGGGTTTAAGGTTTATTTGTACTTTGTAGCATTAGCGGATCCAGAATTGAATAAACACCGTGTAAAAACAAGAATCCATCAAGGTGGACATCCTGTTGACGAAGAGAAAATAACTCAACGCTACTATCGCACCATGCATAATCTATATGAAGCATTAAAAATTGCCGATACTGCATATTTATTTGACAATAGTACCAGTGAGCCAAATCTGTTTGCTATCAAGGAAAAGAACATCATCAGCATCAAATCAGAATACGTGCCAAAATGGTTTGAAACGTACGTGATTAATGCTAAATAAAAGATGTATTTAAATATAAATTTGCCATAAATGCTACAACTTTCCAAATTACATATTGTTGCCTCAAAGGAGGAACTGATGAAAGTTCCTGACGGGAAGGTGCTCATCAATACGATTAATGCACACTCGTTTAATGTGGCGCAGGTATGTCATCGGTAATCCATTGTTCCTTTGGAATATCTGCAAAGAGAGATTCTTAATATAGAAAAATATTATATTTGTCATGGAATATCAATATCATATCTTCTCACCGTATCGTGTATGCCCCATCGGTGCACACGTTGACCACCAACACGGGTTGGTGACGGGATTCGCAATAAACAAAGGAGTGGATCTATGGTTCAACATCCGGGAAGACGGAATGGTAAACCTATCCTCTCGTACCTTTGACGGAGATGTAAGCTTTGAAATCTCTAAGCCTTCACAGGTGAGAGAATATCATTGGGGTGACTATGCCCGCGGTGCAAAGTATGCCTTGCGCAAGCGCTTTGAACTGTCGAAAGGTATTGACGGTGTCATACAAGGCTCGCTGCCTGTCGGCGGTCTGTCTTCGAGCGCAGCCGTATTGATTGCGTACGTGATGGCTTTTGCCAAGGCTAACGGTATAAACTTAAGACCATTCGAGGTGGTACAGATCGCATCAGAGGCAGAGCGTGAGTATATCGGTCTAAACAATGGTATTCTCGACCAGTCGTGTATAGCCTTGGGAAAGAAAGACGGTTTGTTGTTCTTAGATTGTGACACTAACGACTATCGTATTATTAAAAAACATCCCGACATGCCGGAGTTTGAAATAGGAATCTTCTTCTCGGGTCTGACGCGTAACCTTGTAAACAGCGACTACAATTTACGTGTGTTTGAATGCAAGACAGCGGCATGGAACATGCTGGCATATACAGACCAGCCGCTGAGAACCTTTGACAAGACTTTCCTACGAGACATACCCAAGGCAACGTTTGAGAAGACAAAAGAACGTATGCCTGCACGCTTTGCCCGCCGTGCAGAACATTTCTACTCAGAATATCGTCGCGTACGCCAAGGTGTGACCGCATGGGAGACGGGTAACATGAAACTATTCGGGAAACTTTCTTTCGACAGCTGCGAGTCGAGCATCCATAACTACGAGTGCGGCAGTCCTGAGCTGATTGCCATCTACGAGATCATGCGTGAGTTGCCTGGTGTCTGGGGCGGTCGTTTCTCTGGTGCAGGATTCAAAGGTGCGTGTATTGCCCTCGTGGATCCATCTTATAAAGAAGATATTGAGAAAACACTTACGGAACGCTACCTTGACAAATTCCCTGAATACGAGAAAACATTCAAGTGTTATTTTGTCAAACCTGACAATGGCGCAAGGTTTGTGAGTTAAGATTTGTGATTTTTTAATATTAATAAATAGAAACATGAAAGTACTAATTACAGGTGCTGCTGGATTTATAGGCTCAAAGATTGCCTTCATGCTGGCAGAACGCGGTGATGAGGTCATCGGCATTGATAATATCAACGACTATTATGACATCCGCTTGAAACATGGGAGGTTGGCTGAACTCGGCATCACTTCTGACAGCGAGGAGTTTGAGTGGAAAAAATCATATCAAAGCAACAAATTCTCAGCCCTTCGGTTTATCCGAATGGGACTGGAGGACAAAGAAGCAATAGACAAACTCTTTGAGCAAGAACGGTTTGATAAGGTCATCAACCTGGCTGCACAAGCAGGCGTACGCTATTCGATTACTAACCCTTATGCCTATCTAACCAGTAACCTCGTGGGGTTCCTTAACATCCTTGAGGCTTGCCGAAACTATCCCGTTAAACATCTGTTATATGCTTCCTCAAGCTCTGTATACGGTCTGAACACAAAGGCTCCTTTCTCTGAGGAGGATAAGGTTGATGCGCCGGTGAGTCTCTATGCCGCAAGTAAGAAGTCGAATGAGCTGATGGCTCACAGTTACAGTAAGCTATATGGCATACCCACTACCGGTCTGCGTTATTTTACAGTATACGGACCATGGGGACGGCCAGACATGGCACCGATGCTCTTTGCCAACGCTATCAGTAATGGTAAATCCATCAATGTTTTCAACCATGGTGACATGATTCGTGACTTCACCTTTATCGATGATATTGCCCAAGGTTCCATACAGTGTCTTGACCATTCTCCCAAGGCCGAGGATTGTCCAAACCAAGTTCCGTTCAAGGTCTACAATATAGGCTGTTCCAATCCTGTGAAACTTATGGATTTCATCACAGAGATAGAAGATGCTTTGGGAAAGAAGGCTGATATGATTATGAAACCTATGCAGCCTGGTGACGTCTACATGACAAATGCTGACACAACTAAGTTAGAGACAGAGATTGGTTATAAGCCTAAAGTTAATCTTCATGAGGGAATCACACGGTTTATAGCATGGTACAAGTCTGACAAGAACCCACTAAGATAAGATGAAGAATATTATCATTGCAGCAGGATATGCCACACGCCTATATCCATTGACAAAGGATTTCCCCAAGCCTCTTCTCAAGATAGGTGAGAAGTCAATCTTGGAACGGTTGATGGATGATGTGGACAGAATTGAAGACATCAATGAACATATCATCGTGACAAACCATCGTTTCGCACCGATTTTCGAGGAATGGAAGGCAAAGACCAGCTATAATAAACCCATCAAGATTATTGATGACGGGACGACTGACAATGAGAACCGGCTTGGAGCTGTTCGCGACCTGTTGCTTGCCGTAACAGGCAGCCCTGACGGACAACCTATCGACGATACCGCATACATTGATGATGACCTTATGGTACTTGCCGCAGACAATCTGCTTGACTTCTCCCTGCAAGGGTTTGTTGACTTCTTCAAAGAAAAGGAAACATCTATCATCATGTGCCATCATGAGCCTGAGCTGAAGAGACTGCAACGTACAGGTGTCATTGCCGTTGATGATAACATGAGAGTACTGAAGATGCAGGAGAAACCGGAAGTACCGGTTTCCAATTGGGCTGTACCACCTTTCTATATTTACAAAAAAGAAGACCTGCCACTCATCAAAGACTGCATGAGCCACGGATGTGGCTTTGACGCGCCAGGCAATCTGGCACACTACCTTACAGACAGGACACCTATGCATGCATGGCGCATGCCTGGCAAACGCTTCGACATCGGTTCACTCGACAGCTACCACGAAGCACAAACCTTATTTGGATAAGTGAGAACGTATATACTCCCTTGTCAGTATATACGGATATCAGTTATCAACATTGTCCCTACCGATTCATTCATACGTTTTACGAGCTGGCTTCTCATCATTGAGAGGTCAGCACGCAAAGCTGCGTTTGTAATCTTTACGAAAAGTGTCTGGTTCCTAATAAACTTCTCTCCAGTATACTTTTCAACTGTTTTCCCAACCACACTTCCCCAAGCATCAATAAGACGATGATGCATGAGAGGAGTCTCCAATCCATCTTCCCGAAGAGTCTTTCCAAGTACCTCACTGATGCTCATTACCCTCTTCCTAAACATTATGCTTCCTCCTTCATTTTAATCTCACCACCATCAACTTCAAATAACTTATAATCGAACTCACCGTTCTGTAGTATACGGTCAAGATGTTCCCTGTTGGTGTCAGTAATGAAAATCTGACCATATTCATCCCCAGAGACTAACTTAACGATTTGCTCGACACGATTGGCATCTAACTTGTCAAAGATATCATCAAGCAACAACAAGGGCACGGAGTTACTTGCCGTCCGCTTAAGAAACTGAAACTGCGCTATCTTCAATGCCAAAACAAATGTCTTGTGCTGTCCTTGGCTACCCTCACGTTTCATAGGGTAACCAGAAATAAGCATCTCCAAATCATCACGGTGAACACCATGTAGAGAATATCCAACGGCACGATCCTTGAAACGGTCACGCTGAATGACATCCAACAATGGTCCACGCTGACAATGAGAGACATAACGTAAAGAAACCTCTTCCCTCTCATTGGAAATACGCTGATAGATTTCCTGAAAAACAGGTGTCAGCTCTTGAATAAAAGCATCTCGTTTCTTGTAAAGCCGCTCACCACTCTCTGCCATCTGCATCTCCAACACTTCCATTAGCGACATGTCTGGCTCTTCTTCCTGCCGCAACAACACATTACGTTGCTGGAGAGCTTTCTGATAAAGACTCAAAGCTTCCAAATAAGTATGGTCATACTGAGAAATAACTATATCCATGAGGCGACGACGCTCCTCGCTACCACCCTCTATCAAGATATAGTCCGACGGAGAAACAAGAATCACTGGAATCAGCCCAATATGCTGAGAAAGCCGTTTGTATTCTTTCTTGTTGCGTTTGAAATGTTTCTTACTGCCACGCTTCATACCGCAATAAATCATCTCTACCTCGTGGTGCTCGCTCTCATACTGACCTTCAAGCACGAAAAAGTCCTGATCGTGAGTTATCAATTGTGAGTCAGCGGCATGATTGGCGCTTCGGCAAAATGACAGATAGTAAACGGCATCAAGGAAATTGGTCTTCCCTACCCCATTCTGTCCTATGAGGCAATTTATCTTCGGCGAGAGTTCAAGACTTGCCTCTCGTATATTTTTATAATTAATGATTGATATTTTCTTAAGAATCATTCCTGTTGAGCCCCATTTTTCCGACAAAGGTAGTTTATTTATCACGGAAAAACGAAAAAAGTCCGCAATAAATTTCAATATATGAGAGATTTTGCGTAATTTTGCCACGCTTTATGCACATCAGTCAAAGATGTGAGGATATATTCGTATGAATTAAATTAAAAGTTACAATAATGGCAAACAAAAAAGAACAGAACAAAGCTCTTGACGTAAACGAGAGTCTGAACAAGTCGGAAGCCTTCTTCTTGAAATATCAAAAGGCTATCCTTATCGCAGTGGCTGCGATTGTGATTATCATTGTGGGTGCAATCATGTATAACAACTATATTGCCAAACCACATGAGAATGAGGCAAGCACAACATTGGCAAAAGGTCAGCAATATATGGCAGCTGACCAGTACGACAAAGCATTAAAGGGTGACGGTGCCGGGTTCGCCGGATTCCTGAAGATTGCCGAGGACTACAGTGGTACAGAAGCCGGCAACCTCGCAAACCTCTATGCTGGTCTTTGCTATGCAAACCAGACAAATCCTGACTGGAAAGCCGCACTTACCTACGTTGAGAAATTCAGCACATCAAACGACCAGCTTATCAGTCCGGCATCTCAGATGGCTCTTGGCGACATCTACGCCAATAACGGTGATCTTGACAAAGCCATCGAGCTTTTCAAGAAAGCTGCAGACATGGCAAACTCAAAGGCTGACGACAACACCAATGTTACCGTAGCACCACTTGCTCTCCGCAAGGCTGGTATAATTCTTGAGAGTCAGAACAAAAAGGCTGAGGCACTTGAGCTTTACAAGAGCATCAAAACTAAGTACATCGGCTCTGCTGTCGCTCAGGATATTGACAAATATATCGAAAGAGTATCTCAATAAAAATGGCAACAGCACTTCATAACCTTTCAGAATACGACCTTAACAGCGTACCCGATGCCAGTAACATGAATTTCGGCATCGTAGTATCAGAATGGAATCCAGAGATTACAGGTGCGCTGCTTGACGGTGCCGTAAAGACACTTGAGAAGCATGGCACATTACCTGAGAATATACATGTGAAAACTGTCCCTGGTAGCTTTGAACTGGTTTACGGAGCCCACCAGATGACACTCAACGGAGGCTATGATGCCATTATCATATTAGGATGTGTTATCCGAGGTGAGACTCCACATTTTGATTATATATGCCAAGGTGTGACGTATGGCATTGCCAAGTTGAATACTACGAGTGAGACACCAGTCATCTTTGGACTGCTGACCGTCAACGATTTGGAACAGGCTAAGGCAAGAAGCGGCGGGAAATTAGGAAACAAAGGCGATGAGTGCGCCATTGACGCCATCAAGATGGCTAAATTCTGAGATAAAGAAAAGAATAAAGAAAACGAGTTCAGAAATCTGAACTCGTTTTCTTTATTTTACATACCCTCAGCCTCGGCAGCCTCAAGTTGACGGTCAGCAGCACTTTTATCCTCATCTCCCGCATTCGGATTACCCGTATCTAACTGAGTATCATTCTTTATGCTAACATTCCCCTGTCTGGATATCTCCACCAATAAAGGAATATACTCGTCACTCATAGTATCAGGAGAGCCCACACTGCCCGCAAACGACAGATACCCTTCTTCCACCTTATCGAAAACTATTCCCAACAAAGCTCCGGTACGTCCATATTCATTGTCGGCAAAAGCACTGAAGTCTTTCTTTGTAAAGACACGGTCAAAAAAAGTACTGCCATCTTTACGGATAATCTTCACATGGATCCGATTATCATAATAGCTTCTTCCTGCCTCATCTTTCGCTAACGGCAACTCCTTGTCTGCATAGCGTTTTATCGCCACTGTATAAGTACTTCCTACCCACTCAATCTCTTTACTCCAACTATAGTCGGACATAGCTAAAGGTCCAGACGGGATTGCAGGTTTCTCGATTTTCTTTGTTATAATAACCGTTGAGTCCTTCTTCTCCTTGCATGAGAAGAAAACCAAAGGCAGACATGCGGCTACTAATAAAGTGATTTTTCTCATTGTTTTATAGTTATTTCTTTGCAAAAGTAACAAAAAAAAGAGAAACGGCAAAAAATATGTAAAAAAGAAATAATCTGACCACCTTTGTTATCATTTAATTTTGTACCTTTGCGATAAATATGAATAAGTTACTTATATACATAATAGGCTGCATGGTGTTTCTATGCTCATGTTCAGAGAATAAGAATGAAAACACCAAGGATGTTCCAATCGACACCATCCCTATGTTAGTAACGCAAATCCAAAAATGCTCACGGCTCTATACGACAGAGATCCATGTTCATAAAATCATAACCCACAGTGATCAGATGAAGCTGGAAGGGTCGTTCATGAAGAAGGATTTTCGTATTGACCTCCCATTAGGTGACCGTCGTATCGCTATTCCCTTGGATGCCACAATGAAGGCATACATTGATTTCCAGGATTTCAATGAGAAAAATGTAAGGCGACAGGGTAACAAAATCACTATTATCCTGCCAGACCCGAGGATTGTCCTCACTGGAACAAAGATAAATCATAAGGAAGTAAAACAATATGTAGCTCTTACACGCAGTAATTTCAGTGATGCAGAGCTGTCAAACTATGAACAACAGGGAAGAGCATCGATAATACAATCGCTACCACAATCCGGACTTATAGAGAATGCCCGCAGAAATGCCGCCAGTATTCTTATTCCCATGATTCAAGATATGGGATATGCTGAGGGCGACATCACCATTACATTCCGTAAAGAGTTCACAACCAAAGATATAGGCAATCTCATTGAAAAAAGTATTGAACGTGTTACACCATCAAGTTAAACGGGAGAGATGAGAGAGATTATTGACAGTATATTACACCTCCTCAAAGGAATCAGTAAAATAGTATGGATTAGTCTGATTGGAATAATCTTGCTGATTCTTGCCATCGTGGGACTTGTCGGTTACATCAACAAGGACAACCACCTGACAGTGAAGAAATCAAGCCAGCGCATTGACATAACACCAATGCAAATACAATCAATACAGCAAATAGGACAATGGGAGTTCCTCGCTATCAACGATGAGGAACTTGTTGATACAGTAGACCGTGGCTTTTTCCGTGACAAGGAACTTATCCGTATCTATTATGGCACATTGCGCCTGGGCGTTGACCTCCATCAAGCAAAACCACAGTGGATAGTTACAGAAGACTCTCTCCTCATCGCTACCCTACCACCAATAAGACTGCTTGACAGGAATTTTATAGATGAGGCTCGCACACGTCCGTTCATAGAGACTGGCACATGGACGCCACAAGATAGGGAGAAGCTTTACAACAAAGCCTATAACAAGATGCTACGACGCTGTATTACTCCAGAGAATATCCGCATAGCGGAAGACAATGCACGTACGCAGTTTACTCAGTTGTTCCGCTCCATGGGATTCCCCTATTCAAGAATCGTATTTGAGGAAAAAGAGAAATAAGCATATCATACCAACAATATATATTATCAAGACATGCAGACACTTCACACATTTATAAGCGACGTCAGTGGTTTCCTTTGGGGATGGCCAATGATTATCCTTTTATTGGGAACACACATTTTCCTGACGTTCCGCCTGCGTTTCCCACAGCGGAAAATATTCTCTGCCATAAAACTATCTATAAAACGGGATGAAGGCTCCACTGGTGATGTATCACAATTCGGAGCGTTAGCGACCGCATTGGCAGCAACCATAGGTACTGGAAATATTATTGGTGTGGCAACAGCTGTGGCATTAGGCGGACCAGGGGCTGTGATGTGGTGCTGGCTCACCGGTGTCTTCGGCATCTCCACAAAATACGCGGAAGGACTGCTTGCAATAAAATACCGTGTTAAGACTGCCAGCGGAAAGATGTTAGGAGGACCTATGTATGCTCTTGAACGTGGCATTGGATGGAAATGGCTTGCTATCCTTTTCGCTATTTTCACCGCCATAGCGTCCTTCGGCATAGGAAACACTGTCCAGGCAAATGCGATCTCTACACTTACATACAACACCTACCACATATCGCCGTATATCACTGGCGCAATAGTTAGTCTGCTTACTGCCACGGTAATAATCGGTGGAGTGAGAAGTATCGCAAAAGTTTGTGGCATCCTCGTCCCATTCATGGCTTTGTTTTACATACTTGGATGTATATATATATTGTTTGTTAATATGGATTATGTGTTGCCGGCGCTGAAGCTTATCGTGGAAAGTGCGTTCACTCCACAAGCAACGGGAGGTGGCATGGCTGGTACGACAGTGATGATGGCAGCCCGCTTCGGTATCGCACGAGGATTGTTCTCAAACGAGTCTGGTCTCGGATCGGCTCCAATTGTAGCCGCGGCAGCAAAGACCCGTAATCCTGTAAGACAGGCATTGGTATCATCAAGTGGCACTTTCTGGGATACTGTTGTCATCTGTGCCTTAACAGGTGTTGTCATTGTCAGCAGCATCATAGCATATCCGGATATTGACTACCATGATGGCGCGGCATTGACACAGGCTGCCTTTTCAAAGATTCCATATGTCGGAAGCCCTTTGTTGAATTTCGGCTTACTCACCTTTACATTCAGTACTATCCTGGGATGGTGCTACTACGGTGAGCGTGCCGTAGAGTATCTGGGCGATAAACTTAAGAAAAACAGTTCAAGTAAACCCACTTGGTTTACCCCACAGAACATCTATCGCCTGCTGTATATAGTCGCAATATTTATTGGAAGCATTGCCAACCTTGCAATCGTTTGGGATCTGGCTGACTGTATGAACGCACTGATGGCTATTCCTAACCTTATATCATTGCTGCTCTTGAGCGGTGTCATAGTTCAAGAGACGCGCAAATATCTATGGGAAGGAAACCTTGATGCGAATATGGATGACGAAGACTAAGGAAAGCTACTTCACTGGCTTGGTGCGATACCCACAACGATAACGTCCCTTTAACATTCCGGCAAGCTTACCTTTGATAAGTTGCTTTCGCAGAGGGGAGATACGGTCTATGAACATCTTACCATCGAGATGATCAAACTCATGCTGCATTACACGAGCCAGATAACCTTCCACCCATTCGTCGTGCTCAACAAATTGCTCATCCATCCATTGCACTCTTATACGGGTCGGACGGGTTACTTTCTCGTGAATACCAGGCAAAGAGAGACAACCTTCTTCTGACACATCTGAATTCGTTTCATCATAATCCACGATATGAGGATTGATGAATGCCTTACGAAATCCTTTATACTCTGGCAGATCATCAGACAACACATCCAAGTCTATCACGACAACTCGCACGGATCTTCCAACCTGTGGGGCTGCCAGTCCTATACCTTCAGACTCTGCCAAGGTTTCATACATGTTTTTCACGAGCTCATCAAGCCCCTCATAATCTGCCGGTACATCCTGCGCGACCTTGCGTAAGACTGGCTGACCATATATATAAATAGGTAATATCACGATTATTCTATATTATTAAAATTACTGGCGATTACCCAACCGTCGTGACTCCATGAAACTCTGGAGGATTATCGTCGCACTGATTTCATCTACCAACGCCTTGTCCTGACGGGCTTTCTTTCTTAAGCCACCTGCCAACATCGCCTGATGAGCTAAAACAGAGGTGTAACGCTCGTCATAATACTCTATGGGAATATCGGGAACGGCTTTCCTCCAACGGTTCACAAACTGGCGCACACGCTCCATGTTCTCACTTGGCTCACCATTGCTTTGGCGTGGCTCACCTATGACAATGCGCTCAACCTGTTCACGAGACACATAGTCCTTAAGATAATCAAATAAGGTGGATGTAGAAACAGTCGCCAATCCGCCTGCCACAATTTGCAGCGGATCGGTGACTGCTAATCCTGTACGTTTTCGTCCGTAGTCAATGGAAAGAATACGCATTCTTACTGGGCGAAAAGGAGCCAAGCGTCAGCGTAGTTGCTACGGAGCTGGTCACGGCTGCGTACGGCATCAGCCTTATTTGCGAATGTCGTAGCAATAACACGATACATGTTGCGATCTGAGTTATATGCAACCTGTGCATTATAGCCAGCAGACTTCAGACGCTGCTGCAGACCCATAGCATTAGCCTTAACAGAGAAAGAACCTACGACAACACTGTAATTAGAAAGACCGGAACCATCAATAACAGAAAGTCTCTCCTGACGAACGACTGCATTGTCTGTGTTGTCAACGACTGTGGTCTGCGTTGCTTCCTGCTGTGTCATCGGAGTGACAACAGGAACGTTTGTCTCCGGTGTCTCAACAACGGTGTTTACATTTTGCTCCTGAGCCTTAGCCTTCTCGTATGCTTTCTTATAAGCACTCTCATTAGACTTACAACTCGTAAATGCCATGGCTACACATACGGCAGCACCCAAAAACATCAATTTTTTCATAATCTACTATTTAATTAAACATTTATAATCGTGTCGACAATTGGGGGTAGTCATAAGACCAACTCCCTATATTGATTGTGCGAAATTACAAAATATCACCCAAATAGTAGAAAAAAGCCTACATAAAGTTTGTTAAATGAACAAAATACAACATTTTTAACATTAAATTGATTCATAAAACCTTGTTTTCTTAAGAAACTTTTCTTAATTTTGCGCTTGTGAACATCAATAACTAACTAATATAATTATAAAAAGTAAGAATTATGAAAACATTAGGTTACATTGGCGCTTTCCTCGGTGGTGCCATCGCAGGAGCAGCATTAGGTATTCTTATGGCTCCAGAAAAGGGTTCTGACACACGAACCAGGATTTCTGACGCAGTAGATGATTTCTGTAAGAAGCACGACATTAAGCTTTCACGCAAGGAAATGGATGACTTTGTTGATGACATCAAAGACTCAGCATCAGAGATACTTTAATTTCAACAAAAAATTATCATATAGTGTTTTCCAACGATAATAATGTTGAGACTATTGCGCAACTTGTAGAAGTGCTCAAGCATTACATCGGGCTTCAGTCTGAATACGTGAAGCTCGATGTAATAGAGAAGATAGTGCGCCTACTTACAATCTTCACGATTGTGACAGTATTTGTACTGCTACTTGTCATCTCTATTATATTTTTCTCTTTTGCCGTGGCATATGCATTGGAGCCATGCACTGGTATGACAGGAGCGTTCTGTATTATAGGCGGGTTCTACTTCATTGTGTTCATCGTATTCTTTTTGCTTCGCAAACAACTTATTGAGAAACCACTTGTCAGATTTCTGGCAAGTCTGCTAATGTCATAAAGATGCCCATGTATAACGACAACGACGACATTATGTCGCCAACATACAAGTCTCTCAGTGAGATACGTCTTCGTAAGGCTCAGTTACTGACTGAGATTACCAAAGACAGCCATAAGATGAAAGGCATGTGGGATGAGTTATTCCACAAACCCAAGAATCAGGCTACCCCTACTCGCCGATTCTCTGGTCTGATGAACACTGGTGCCGGCATTCTTGATGCAGCTATTCTCGGTTGGAAGCTATATAGGAAGTTTGGTGGAAAATCCAAGTCAAAGTCTGGTTTCTTCAGAAGATAACAAAAGAAACCATCATTACATATCTCCATAAACCGGAGATTATATATAATCAGAACTCTATAACGAGTCCGTCATAGGCGAACTCAAAGCCTTTAGGCAATCGCTTATTTGCTTCTTCATGAAGACCTATCTGATGTGTAAGATGAATCAAATAAGTCTTGTTAACACCCAAGCGACGCGAGAAAGCTATAGCATCGTCTATAAGTTGATGGGAATGGTGTGGTCTGTCCCATCGTAAGGCATTCACCACCAGTACCTCCACACCTTTCAAGTATTCGAAGTCCTCTTCCGGAATGGTTTTCATATCAGTGATATAAGCAAACTTTCCAAATCTGTAACCCATGATTGGCAGCTTGTCGTGCATAACACGCACCGGCATCACGTCAATATCGCCTAAGCGTAGAGGGATGTGTGGCTCTATAACATGTAAGTCAAGTTTAGGGACACCTGGATAGAGCACCTCTGTAAAACAATATGGCATTGTCACACGCAAGCTCTCAGCAGTCATCTTGTCAGCATATACATGTAAGTCACCGAAGACACAAAAGCCACGAAGGTCATCAAGTCCTGCCACATGGTCATAGTGGATATGCGTCAACAGTACCGCATCCAAAGGTTTGAACGGGAATGGCATCAGCTGCATGCGTATATCAGGACCGCTGTCAATAAGGATCCGCGTGGTGTCACTCTCCAAAAGTGCCGCACAGCGATAGCGTTTGTCTTTCGGATTGTCACTCTCGCACACCTCACAATGGCATCCCAACACCGGAACTCCTGCTGAGGTTCCTGTACCAAGAAAAGTCAGTCTCATCATCTGATATTCACCTCTGGCGATATTTCTATAGCAAACTTATCATAGACATCCTTACGGATAACATCACACAGCCGAACAATATCGGCACCCGTGGCACCGCCACGGTTCACCAGCACCAATGCTTGTTTGTCATGTACTCCAGCCTTTCCAAGGCTTCTACCCTTCCATCCACATTGGTCTATCATCCATCCTGCCGGAATCTTCACATGATTATCATCTATAATATAATGAGGCATCTGAGGATACTGGCTAATCAACTGTTCGTATTTCTCACGTGACACCACCGGATTCATGAAGAAGCTACCGGCATTTCCTTCCACCTTTGGGTCTGGGAGTTTCTTGTTGCGGATGTCAATAATCACCTGCCTTAGTTCTGCTGCCGTAGGTGTAGCTATACCATGACGCTGCAACTCATCACGAATATTTCCATACTCAATATGAGGCTCGAATGTTTTTGAGAGACGATATGTTACGTATGTTACAATATAGCGTCCTTTCCACTCATTCTTAAACCTGCTTTGCCTATAAGAATAGTTACAATCTGCATTCAAAAGCGATACAGTCTTACCGGAAGACAACTCCACGACTTCTACTTTTGATATGATATCCTTTACCTCAACTCCGTATGCACCAATATTCTGAACGGCACTTGCACCAACCTCACCAGGTATCAGAGACAGGTTCTCCGCCCCATACAACCCGTTGTTGACACAATAGTCCACAACATCATCCCATGTCTCACCACTACCTACACGAAGCAGTACCCCTTCGTCCCCATTATCGGTAACGGTTATTCCTTTGATGGCAGAATGGATGACGGTCCCTTCAAAGTCCCCTGTAAGCAACAGGTTACTGCCACCGCCGATAACAAGCAACGGCTCGTCGTTAGCTGTCAACATCCGAGCGATAGACTGCGCCTCTTCTACCGATGAGTATTCCAGAAAACGGCGACAGGTAGCATCTATCCCAAAGGTGTTATGCTGTAAAAGCGAATAGTTGCAAAGATCTCTCATTGATTATAATTCTAATTTCACAAGCGTCCATTCGTCACCCGACTTCTTAAAGCGCAGCTGCGTCTGCAAGCCGTTTGACAAGCCTTTGAAAAGGAATATCTTCTCATTTCCTTCACCATATTCCTGACCATATAATATATTGTACACCATATTGCCTGGAATCTCAGGAACATAATCCGACCAAGTGTCAGCAGGAATATGTATATTAACATACTTGCTGTCATCCTCATTCTCCGGGTCAGGACCATAATAAGGCAACGGATCTTTCACATTATTAGCTGTCGGCTGGGCAAAGAAACCTTGCAGGAACTTAAGAAAGGAAGCATTCTTACTTTCACCTAACCCCACTGTGTTTTTCTCTGTCAACAGCCATTGACCGTTCTCGCGGTTGAAGACAAACTGTTCTACGCTTCCCTGTTGCAGGAAAATCTTCTCAACGGTAACATGAGCTATGGATGTATCCTTGACAACCTTCATCTGTTTCTCATTGTCAAAGATTAGAGTATAATATTCCTGATCACGGAAAAACTTTTCCATTTGCCACTGCCCTCGTTGCACAACACTATTAGCACCGTTCTCACGGACAGGCAACGGAAACTTCACTCTTGCACGTTGCAGTTTCTTGCTGTTAATGAAGTTGAAGAAAAAATCATCAAACAGCTCGTCAGCAGCTTTTGGCATAGGCGTGGCCTCTACTATCTGAGCGAGAGTATCCGTCTCCACTGTATCCACTGCCATTGTATCGGCGACAACCAACGTGTCTACAGCCTCGGGCTTCTTCTGTGTGCATCCTGTATTAAAGCAAACCATGCTTATAACTATACCACACAGAATTAAAAAAAATAAGCTTCTCCTCATGATTTACAATCTACAATCTCTAATTTTCGGCAAAGATACAAAATTTCGAGTAAGCGAGTGCAAAGAAAGCTTGTTTTCTTTGCCGAGCGGGAGAAATTTATTTAAAATTTCGAGTAAG
>CAJOPT010000032.1 GCA_905236455.1 uncultured Prevotella sp.
CAGCGTTCTCATCGAAATCGGTATCATGCGAACAACTCGTGAATGTGCAGCCCATTGTAAGGGCTGCCATTCCTGTTATGATATACTTTTTCATTTTCATCTGATATTTCGATTGTTATTTAATGGCAACCTTTTTGCCGTTGATGATATAAACACCCTTTGTCGGGTTCACAATTCGCTGACCCTGGAGGTTGTAGATGACGGTATCGCCCTCGGATGCTGCCTTGGCTGAGTTGATGGCAGTCGCGTTTTCATCCCAAACGATGTTGATGAACTGGATACGAGCACCAGATGCAGTAGCATCGAGGTAGGCGTGACCAGGCTCGACGGTAGCACTGTTATTCACAGTTTCTGCAAATCTAACGCCTGCACCCCACGTGGTCAGTACATACTGGCCGCTGCCGTTAATAGTCTGTGAACTGCCAAGTACGGGCTTAAGCAGGTTGTTCGCGTAAGTATTTCCACTTTCAGCAACCGGAATGTCCTTTGTTGATCCAACGATAAGCAGACCAGTTTCTGCAGCCACAGTACCAGTCACTTTCTCCAGAATAGCGTCAGTTCCGTCAATGGATTTAACAACGTATGCAGAGATTCCACTTACACCCGAGAAGTCGAGAGCCTTAGCACAACTGAATGTTGCATAGCCTGTGCTTCCGATAGGTGCTGTCTCATATTCAACTTCTACAACTTCAGCCTCAACTGTGAGTGAATAGTAAGACGCATTACTGAAGTAATTGCCGTTGCCAGCGAACGCGGCAACGATTGTTGTGCTACCTTCTCTCACAGGCGTTACCTCGCCCGTCTCTGAATTTACAGTCGCGATATCCGTATCTGAAGAATAGTAAGTAACCGACAGACCTGATGGATTCGTTGACAATGCAGGAGAAGAAATGTCTGTACCAACTGTTGTACTTGCATTTGATGCGAATGATAGGGCCGGTATGGACTTTAGAGTAGCGGACGTCTCAGTGTTGTAGGTATAATTGAATCCATAGAATCCGAGTTTTGAGCCAGAGCAGTAAATTTTGTATGAACTACCTGCCTTAACATCAAATTCGTAGGTTCCACTATATTTGGTTGCAACGGTAATGCCATTATAGTCGCTCAATGCTGTTCCATCTTCCAAAATATAGAATTCCTTACCGTTATTCAAGACAACAGCAACAGAAATTGTTCCATTATATTTAGGTACAATAGTGTAGAATGTACCTCCAGACTTGTTGCCGTTTACACCATTTCCTTCAGTGAAAGCAGTATAACCCGAAACGCTTCCGTCTGTTCTAGGTGCATTGAAGAGATTTCCGCCAGGTTCACTGTAGGTAATAACGGCTACCGTTTCACTTCCATTATTTACCGCAACGGTCTGAGCAGGTGCAAATACCTCACCAAGAGAAAGAGTATAGGTGACATTTCCTTCCTCATATTGTGGGGCTACAGCCTTGAAGGTTGCGGTGATAGTCACATCGCTGGCTGGCATCGTGAACTTATTGTCAGTGACAGTCACATCGTCGTTACCTGCTTTAACAGTTAGGTTGTCGAGTTCATAGCCTTCGTCAGCCGTAATGGTCAGTGTAATCTCCGTACCTTCGGTTGCGCTCTCGGCACTTGCTGTGACTGTTCCGTTATCGGAAGAATCTACAGTGATTGCATAAGTGTCGGGTTCTACACTCTCATTGGAAATGTATGAGACCTTGATGACCGTCATCCATGTGAAAGACATCTGAGTGCCATTGGCCTTGAGGCTTGCAGCGGTCTCTGCACTACAGGTGAACTCGAAGTAGCCGTAGCCATCTTCGGCATGGTATGCAGAGCCAACATTATCCTTCGTAATGTTACCGCCTGCAAAGTCAGAGAATACCTGAGTGTCCCAACCGTTTGCAGAATTGGTAATCCAAAGTTTCCAATTATCATTACTGATATTAGAAACATATACGCGGAAGGTATCGCCAGCCTTGATGTCGGCAAAGAGGCTTGCGGGAAGTGTTTCTGGGAGGTGACCATCTCCGTCTGTTGCTGTCACTGGAGTACCTGCCCACAGACTATGCTCATTCTCGATGTCCTCAGGAGCAGTGGGCCCTACAGGCTCAGTTTCTGTCTGCTTGAAGGTGGCGGTGACAGTCACGTTACTTGCGGGCATCGTAAACTTATTGTCAGTGACGGTTACGTCAGCGTTGTTAGCATCTTTAACGGTCAGCACATCGAGTTCATAACCTTCGGCAGCAGTCACTGTCAGGGTTACTTCCTCTCCATAGTGTACTCCAGTTGTCTTGTCCGCCGTAACGGTTCCGTTGGTAGGCTCGGTGATGGTTACAGTGTAGTCTATCTGCTTGAAGACTGCACTATACCATACTTCGCTGGCTGGCATCAAGAACTGATTGCCATTCACCTCAATAGTTGTGCCGTTTTCTCCGGTAACTACATAATGATCCAATTCGTAACCCGTATTAGGTTGGCTGCCCAGTGTCACTGTGGCACCTGCCTCTGCCGTATCCTTGTCGGCCCAAACGCTACCGTTCTGGGTGTTGTTGGCATTTGAAACCTTATAAGTAACGGCCCCTGCAGCCTTGAAAGTAACAGTGATGGTCACGTCATATTCTGGCATATAGAAGACTCGGTAATTACCGTCGTCCCAAGTGTCAACAGAATTGCCGCTGCTATTTTTCACAATAATCTCGTCTAATTCGAACCCTTCGGCAGGATTGACAGAGATCTTAATATAGTCACCCTTTACAGGGTTCAAATCTTCAACGCTTACTGTACCTTGATTCTGTTCATATTCCAGAGTAATATGATAGATCTTGGATACATTTCCTTTTATGACTAAATCATAGTCTGGCATCGTTTCTGGGAAATCTCCCCATCCGATGAATTTGTAGCCATCTTCTGGTGTATAGGCATCTGGGACAATAGTCGTTCCATATTCAACGTCTTCAACTACTTTCCAGATTTCATAATTATTATCCTGATCTTGTTCAATATCTTCCTTTACCTTATAGGTGATATTATGCTTGTTGATAGTGAAAGAACCAGTGACTTCCACGTCGTGAGCGGGCATTGTATATGGGAGTTCTAAAGACCATCCCGAGAAAGTATAACCAACCTTGGAAGGCGGCCAATCCTCAATATTGTATAGAATACTATTATATTCCACAGGTACTGTCTTATACTCCTCACCGTCAACCTTATAGATTAGATTATATGAGTTGATGGTAAAAGTACCCGTCACTCTCAGGTTCCTGTTGGGCATAGTCATATCATCCGGCAGACCGTCCCACCCCGTGAATGTATGTCCTTCTTTTTGAGGGTCTTCTGGAGGTGTGATGGTGGCATTGGCTTCATAATTTTGAGTCGCATAGATAGTATTATCTACCTCATAAATCAGA
>CAJOPT010000033.1 GCA_905236455.1 uncultured Prevotella sp.
ATTCATCTGTTAGTCCTGTAACTTTGGTCATTATCTGTACCAACTACATCATATATTTCTCCAACTTGTACACCATTGCTGCGGTTCTACGCTCTGAGAAATGGCTTTTTACTCCTTTCAATGTCTGGTTGTAGTTCTTTGCTGGCAAAGCGTCCTAAGGACCGAGCGGTTGCCCACCATACGGAATTGGGAATGAAATTCACTTAGCTTGGTCATGGCGTTCGCTTACTCGCAGCTTTGGTAACGGAACAGCCTCAACATCCGTCCATGATCACAAGTCCAAAAATGATTCAAATTAGCGCAAATGGGCTAATTTGTAAAGACTTACACGGAAATCAATGCAAAAACTTCTACATTCCCAACTTCCTTGATTTCCTGTGGAATAGTAACATCCGAAAATACCATCATTATGCGATTGCACATATCACAGAAAATGTGTAATTTTGCAGTCGAAAACGATTCATAGCTTATGAACTTTGTATTTATATCGCCACATTTCCCGCATACTTACTGGGAATTCTGTCATCGGCTAAGGCAAAACGGTGTGAGGGTACTTGGTATTGCTGATGCACCATACGACTCGCTGCAGGAGGAACTGAAGACGTCGCTGACCGAATACTATCGTGTGGACTCACTGGAGAACTACGACGAGGTGTATCGCGCCGTGTCTTACTTTGCCTTCCGCTACGGACGCATAGACTGGATAGAGTCAAACAATGAGTACTGGCTTGAGCAGGATGCCGTCTACGCACCGACTTCAACGTGACTACAGGTATACAGACAGACAGAATACGTAGTATCAAGGAGAAGTCGGAGATGAAGAAATACTATGTCAAGGGTAATATTCCTACAGCCCGGCAGATACGTGCCGCAGAAGGGTACGATGCCGTCCGTGACTTCGCCCGGCTGACCGGCTATCCCATTATTGCGAAACCTGACGTAGGCGTAGGAGCCAGCGGCACGCATAAGTTGGAAGATAACAACCAGTTGCAGACATTCTTCGACACAGTGAGCGACTATCGGAAATATGTGGTGGAGGAATTTGTCACTGGCGAGATATGCAGCTACGATGCCATCATCGATGCCAATGGCGGTCCGCTCTTCGAGTCGATGACCGTCTGGCCGCCATCTATTATGGACATCGTAAACCTTAAACTCGACCTTTCCTATTACGTTGACAAGGAGATGCCAGAAAACCTGCGAGAGTTGGGACGGAGAACGGTAAAGGCCTTCGGTATCTGGAACCGGTTCGTAAACCTGGAGTTCTTCCGTCTGGACACCTACCGGGAAGGGCTGGGCAAGAAGGGTGACTTTGTGGCACTTGAAGTAAACATGCGCCCCGCCGGCGGCTACACACCCGATATGATTAACTTTGCACACTCCACTGATGTATATAAGATTTGGGCTGACATGGTTGCATTTGGAGAGAGTCGAACAACTTTGGGATCTCAGCAGTACTGCGCTTTTGCCAGCCGTCGTGATATTTATAACTATGTACATTCGCACGAGGAGGTACTGAACCGCTATGGCGACCGTATCGTGATGTGCGAGCGGATGCCAGAGCTGTTCTCTGCCGCCATGGGGCAACAGATGTACACCGTCAGGCTACAGACAATGGAGGAAGTGAATGATTTTGTAAAATTTGTACACCAAAAGAAACAATGAACATCAATTACGTGAAAAAATACAGCAATGCCCTCGGGCGAGACATGGAATATAAGACCTACGGTGACAAGGGGCACCCCGTGCTTGTCTTCCCGTCGCAGGACGGACGGTTCTACGATTATCAGGACTTCGACATGGTAGGCGTACTCTCAAACTTTATCGATCAGGGGAAGATACGGCTCATCTGTGTCGATTCGATAGACCGCGAGACATGGAGCGACACTTATGGTGACCATCACCGTCGCATAGAACTGCACGAACGATGGTATCACTACATCGTAGATGAACTAATCCCGGAGGTACGCCACTTCTCCAACGAGACCTTCATTGCCACAGGCTGCTCTATGGGCGGATACCATGCAGGAAACTTCTTCTTCCGTCGCCCTGACCTCTTCGACACTTTACTGGCTTTGAGCGGTCTTTACTACGCTGGCTATTTCTTCCCCAACTATCAGGATCCGCTGGTCTACGACAACTCACCGCAAGACTTCTTGCGACAGATGCCTGCCGACCATCCTTATTGGGAGGTATATCGCCAACGTCGCATCATCATGTGCGTAGGACAAGGAGCATGGGAAGACGAACTGCTCGACAGCACCCGACAGATGGATGCCCTGCTGAAGGAAAAGAACGTCCCTGCCTGGATAGACTACTGGGGACATGACTCAGCCCACGACTGGGCATGGTGGCGCAAGCAGATAGTCTATTTCATGGATCATCTGCTGAATGAGGATACTGTAGAGTACATTATCTGAGCACTCCCAAAGATGCGAATCACCACATACACCCCACAGTACAAGCAGGACTTTATACGGCTGAACAAACAGTGGATAGAAACCTATTTCAGACTGGAACAGTCTGATTTGGACACGTTTGCGCATATCGACAGCAGCATCATAAACCGTGGCGGACAGATATTCCTGGCTATTGACGACAGCGGACAAGTCGTTGGTTGCTGTGCGCTAAAGCCTCATCCTGAATCTGATTGCCATGAACTGGCAAAGATGGCAGTATCGCCTGATGCACAAGGTAAAGGCATCGGGCGCAAACTTGGCGAGGCTTTAATTGGCTATGCTCGCTGTCATGGCGTAAAGCGTATCTTTCTCGAGGGCAACACCCGTTTGGAAGCCTCCATCGCCCTGTACCGCAAATTGGGATTCAAGGAGATACCCCTCAAAGGCAATGCATACGAACGCTGCGACATTCTGATGGAGATTATTTTGTAATATTTTACTGTTTTGTAAACAACTTGTTAAAGAACGTAATGTATGACTGAGAAAGAGAAAATGCTGGCTGGACTTGTATATGATGCCACAGACCTGGAACTACAAAAAGGATTGCAAGCAACGAGAGACGCGTTGCATGAGTTTAATATGTCACGCCCGTCGGAGGCCCTACGAATGAAAGAGATACTGAAAGGTTTGTTGGGCTTTACTGGCGATGACGAGTTCATCATCAACCAGCCTTTCCGCTGCGACTACGGTCAACATATCAGCATAGGCAAACGGTTCTTTGCCAACTTCAACTTCACTGTTCTCGATGAGGCACGGGTCACCATCGGCGATGATTGTTTCATTGGTCCGAATGTCAGCATCTACACAGCATGCCACAGTACAGATCCCATAGAGCGTAACACCCGCCAGGAGTGGGCTAAGCCTGTCACCATCGGCAACAATGTCTGGATTGGCGGTAGCGTCACCATCCTTCCTGGAGTAACTATTGGCGACAATGTAACTATTGGTGCCGGTTCGGTCGTAGTGAGCGACATTCCGTCAGACACTATTGCAGTGGGTAATCCCTGCAAGGTTATCAAAAGCATCCACGGCTCCTGAAAGAGAAGTATCATATAAAGTAAAAATAAGAAAAAAGCCTCCCCATCTATCAAGGGAGGCTTTTTTAATACTTACTTCCATTTTAACGGACGGAAGTCTGATAAGACTGTGACTGGAGCTTTAATCATTCTCCACAAGACCAGAATATCTGATACCGCTAATCTTATATTTTGCGTAACCATCATCTGGATACCAAGGATCATTCTTGTAGCTGACAAAGATAACGATACTATCGGCTTTGGAACCATTGTTCTGGGTACCGGCACCTTTAAGTATCTTTCCTTCCACATCAACATTATACAATTCGGAGCCATAGGCATTCTCATCCGCATTGTTTTCAGCATTGGAAGCAAAGAATGTCAGTGCGTCCTGATTGACAGTCACCTTGCTTTTGATTGAATAGCTGGGATATGCTCCGTAAGAATAAGCCGACGCAAGGTCGAACTCACCACGGTCATCAATCCACATCTCATTCTCGGAGTTGGCTGAGGTGTTATACGTAAAGAAAAGAACCTTTCCGATACCGAAGTAATCCTCACCGCCCTCAATCGGGTTACCACTCTCGTCAACAGCGTCAACAGTTACATACCATTGTCCTGCCATGCTCTCAGTGGCTGTGCCGCCGATCTCCTCCTTCTCACACGCAGTAAACACGGTGCAGGCGAGCAGTACTGCAAAAAATAATATTTTCTTCATAACTAATCGTCCTCCAAGTTATTTGGTTAATGTAACATACATCGGGGTTCCACTGAAATCCTCGATAAGTGTGACGGTTCCCGTCGCCGGGTCATACGTTCCGCTGGTGATGGTCGGACCATCGCCCCAGTACCAGTCACCGGTCTCCTCCAACGTGATGCTGTTGTCGGCATTGAGCTTGATTACAGCTTCACAGAAGAAGTCATAGCCGTAGGCATCATAGCCTGGATAGCGTCCGTAGCTATAGAAGCCACCTGCAAGGTCGTCTATGATATAGGTATCGGCACCGGCTTTTGTTATAGTGACAGGTGCATTGTAATAATGACGTGTACCATACTGGCTCTCAGCGAAATATGCACTGGCAAAGTTGTTCTTATCGACAACAGCCACTGTGCGTGATGCAGATGCAGCAAAACCGTCCTCGTTCACTACCTGATAGTTGAGCTTGTAGAAGCCCAGCTGGTTGGTATTCACGCTACCGGACGTCACGACCTGATCCGACACATCCTCGCCAGCCATCGTTGCCTTGCAGCCCGGGTCGTTAAAGTCACTTCCCAGCTGAGTTGTCATGTTGGCGCTTCCATTCAGTTCAAGAACCGCATAGTATGTAATGCGCGACAACCCTTCAGAATCCTTATCGCAACCTGTCAGGGCAACAACTGCCAGTACGAGGGTCATCATTGATAATAATTTCTTTTTCATTGTCTTTTCTGTCTTAGATGTTAGACATTGATAATCTGTTAATTTGCCCAGAATACTGGCTTTGTGTAATCAGAGTTGGCAAACTGCGGAGCGTTGCCGTTACTGTTGACCGAGCTACTTGGATAAGGCCAACGTGCCAAAACCTTGTTCTCACCTACGTTTCCGAACACCTTGATTGGAGTATAGAGAGTACCTGGCTGGTAAAGTTCCGGCTTATAAGAGTTGTCTGACAGCTGGTTGTACATGTCATCACCTTTCACTGTGCCAAATGCAGGATATTTCAGACGGCGCAGCTCACACCATGACTCATAGTTGTTGACACCTGCCAGAGCCACCCATTTGGCGATACCGATGACCTGCTTGTAGTTGGCTTGGTCGTAAGGGTATTTGGCAATGGTCTCTGCCGCACCGGCTGCGCCGACAGTATTGAACGAAGCCTCAACTGCTGCCTCATAATGAGCGGCAGCCTGTGCCTCATTGTTCTGCTGGGCATAGAACTCAGAGAGGAAGAACTCTATCTCTGATACGGTAAGCAGATAAACCGGCATGTCATAGGAAGCTACCGGACGACACCAGTAAGCTGCCTTAAACGAGCTGGATGTGCTGAAGTTGGAACCTGAGATACCGCCTGTATAGCCAGAACTTCCCTGACTGAAGTATTTAGCCAGTCGTCCGTCCTGATAAACGACGTCACCGTTGGCATCGGTCTGAAGCATAGTCCCTACGATAGCGACATTAGCACAGATATTTACCTGGGTTGAACCGAAATAGCTGGCAAACTCCTCCTGATAGAACGGGTTAGCCTGTCCAATCTCATTTGTCCAGCAGCCTGCGTATGCCACATCTTCCTGTGGGAAATTACCTTCCTCTATCAAAGCACTCAACTGGGAGCGGACATCCTTTACGCCACTCTCGCGCATCAAAAGCTTCAGCTTAACACCATTGGCAAACTGTATCCATGGTGTCGCATCCTCATCAGGGAACAGGAAGTTTGTAGCAACTTTATCACCTTCACTGACTGCTGCCAAAGCCTCGTCAATCTCGGCTACCAATGCCGCATATATATCCTCACCCTTGTCATACTTTGGAGACTGATTAGCCAATCCTGCGAACGCCTCAGTGAATGGTACCTCACCGTATGCGTCAACCAAAGCTTGGAAAGAAAAAGCCCGTAGCGTTGTAGCTGCAAGGTATGTTCCAGGCTCCCTGTCTTTGGAAAGCAGACGGATGCTCTCAAGGCTCTTCAGGGTACGGCTCATGAGCTGTGCATAAGCTGTGCTCGAACGAGTAGCCGACATCTCAAAGCGACTATAGTCCAGATAGTTGCTCGTACCGAAGTCCTGCGCATAATGCTGTGTGAAATATCCTGCAGGAATACGCAGCAGATCGCCATAGGTGGCAGCAAGGTTCATCTCGGCTGCCGGCATAAGCACGCTGGCAGTCATATCTTGCTCCTGCGGAGAGTTGGGATTCTGGTTGATGTCCAGATAGCTGTCACATGAAGTAGCAGTCAGTCCCAAGACAATTGTTGAAATCAAAAATATTTTTTTCATACGTTAATCCTCCTTCTAAATTAGAATTTAACACCGATGTTGAAACCGAACGTACGGCATGATGGGTTCACATACAGCTCGCCGAACTGTCCCTCCAGGTCATTGCCTCGGGTGCTGCCTTCCGGATCGATGAATGTATTACTCTTATGTGTCCATGTAAACACATTGTTGCAGAACAACGACAGTGTGATGTCGCTGAGGTAGAGTTTGCGTGACAAGCTCTTCGGGAACTGATATGCAAGCGTAATGTTACGCAGTTTGACGAATGACTTGTTCAGCAGGTAAGCCTCACCGCCGAAGTTGTAGCCATAGTTGTTATACCAGTCCTGATAGCTGCCGTCGCTCATAGTGATAGGTGTGGTATTCTCGCTGTACTCATAGCGTACGAACTCTCCGTAGTCATCGGTAATGGTGGTACGCTTGATGGAATTCGGGATGATGAACGGATTACGGTCATTGTAGGTAGTGTGTGAGCCGTTACCAGTGAATTGCATCAGGTTCTTGGAACGGGAGAACATATATCCACCCTTACGGACGTCAAGGGCAGCACTTAAGGTGAAGCCTTTGTAGGTCAGTGCTGTTGTCACACCACCAATCCAGTCTGGGTTAATGTTTTTACCAGTATCCTCAACGGAAGAGGTGAGGATTGGCTGTCCGTTCTCGTCAACAATAATCTTACCGTCCTCGGTATACTGAGGCAGATATGTGTAGAACTCACCCATAGGCTTGCCTTCTTCAGCATACATATATACTGCATCGTTACCGGCAGAGAAGCTGTAGATGGTTGTCTTGCCACCTTCAAGACTTGACGGCATAGAGACGACCTTGTTGCTGTTCTTTGAGAAATTGAATCCCAGATCCCAACGGAAGTCCTTAGTGCGTATCGGTGTGGTGTTGACAAGCAACTCAATACCGCGGTTGCGAACCTTTCCGAAGTTGGTTACGATATAGGAATATCCTGTAGCAGGGTCAACCGGCAGTGAGAATATCTGATCCTTGGTCTCACGATTGTAATATGAGAAGTCCACATTGATGCGGTTGTCAAAGAATGAGAGGTTCAGACCTGCCTCGAACTCTGTAGTCATCTCTGGCTTCAAGTCGGAGCTACCAAGAGTGCTTGAGGCCTGATATGCGTTGACTCCCTGTATTGGGAACTTGGCGATATCAGTGCCATAATATCCACGGGCTGTACCCTGTATGAAGTTAGGAATAACCTGATAGACATCAGCGTCGTTACCTGTCTTACCATATGCCAGACGTGCCTTACCGAATGTAAGGATATTGTTCTTTGGTATGAGCTTAGTAAATATCCAGCTCAACGTAGCGCCTGGATAGAAATAGCTGTTATTGTCGATAGGGAGTGTTGATGACCAGTCATTACGTGCGGTAAGACCGAGGAAGACCATGTCATCCCATCCTAAGGTCACGTCTCCGAACAGACCTACGAGACGACGCTTGTACTGGTCTTCTGTCAACTCTGTCTTTGTTGCTCCGTTGCTCAGATCCCAGAAACCGGTATCGAAGGTCAGACCATCAGTCTCACCATACATAAAGGTTCTGTAACGCTCATTCATGTTTACACCAAGGTTTACGTTGACATCGAACCTTCCGTCAAGATACTTGTCTGCGAAGTTGGCAAGGAAGTCATGGTTTATCTCATACTGACGGTTGTAACGGCTGTAAACCCATCCTGCCTGATTCATGTTGGATGGAGCATAACCGTAGTCTTCGTTAATCAGTGCGTCATCAAGAGTAATCTGTGGATAGCCCATCTTCAGATCATAATCAGTATAGTCAAATCCAAGACGGTAGCTCAGAGTGAGTTGCCTAAGAGGCTTGATGTCAGCCTGAATCTTTCCATACACCTGCTTAGAGTCGTTATGGTTGTAGTTGTTCTCGATAGCCCAATATGGGTTGGTAATACCATAAGGTGTGTACCAAGCCTCTGGTGTATTAAAGGCACTCGACAGATCTTTACGGTCAACCAGTGAGAGGTCACGTGGGAACTCCATGATACCATCGATAAATGATGTACCCTGATATGAACCTACTGTGTTAGTATTGGTTTTCGCCAGGTTGAAGCTGGATGACAGCTTGAGCCAGTCGGTAGCGTCGTAGCTGCCGCGATATGCGAGTGTATTACGTTTGTAGGTGTCTTTGTCGCCTGGGATGATACCATTATCTGAGCTGTAGGAGTAACTGAGATAATATGACATCTTGTTGTCACCGCTGGCACCACTCAGTGCCACACTATGGCTGGTGCTCAGACCTGTGTCAAAGAAGTCCTTGATATTGTTGTCTACAGGACTGTATTGGTGGATAAGCTGCTGGTGATCCCAAATAGGACCATATACCTGAGTACTTCCATCCATCTCTGGTCCCCATGAACCATTCTCAATGAATGTCTGGTTACCGTTCCAACCTTGTCCGTATTTGTTCTGCATCTTTGGCAAGGTGCTTACCTGACGCCACTGTACACTTCCATCATAGGTGATCTGGAAGTTCCTTTCACCCTGACGCTTACCTTGTTTGGTGGTAATGACAATGACACCGTTGGCGGCACGGCTACCATACAAAGCTGTGGCAGCAGCACCTTTCAGCACTGTCATCGACTCAATATCACTCGGATTGAGGCTGGAGATACCACCCATAGCCTCTTGATGTCCCTGAGACAGTAATGAAGCACTCTGAAGGGGCACACCATCAACAACATAGAGCGGTTGGTTGTTTCCATTAATAGAACTGAAACCACGGATAATAACGGAGTTCGCCATACCTGGGTCGCCAGAGCCGGCACTAACCTGCACACCAGCCACCTTTCCTGCCAATGCACTGGTCACGTCGGTCAGTTTACCGACAGTCAGTTCTGAGTCGTCAAGTGTCTGGGCTGAATAACCAAGCGTCTTCTGCTGACGGCTGATACCCATGGCAGTCACCACCACCTCATTAAGGTCGGTAGTGCCGCTACGTAACACGATGCGCAGATTGGGACGAGCCACTACTTCTACAGGATCCATTCCTAAGTAAGTCACCGTGATAAGCTTCTTACCCTCTGGCATCTTAACACTAAACTTTCCATTTGCGTCGGTTATGGCACCTTCATTCGTTCCTGACACACGGATAGCGGCTCCGACAATGGGAAGGCCATCTTCGTCAGAAACTACAGTACCGGTAATTTGCGTCTGTGCAAATACCCCCCCCATATAGAGGAAAATACCGACAAAAAGCATTGTTAACCTTTTTACCATAAGATTCATATTTAAATAAAATTATAAAAGAAATGTCTTATTATAATACATCCTTAAACTATCTGCCTTTTCTTTGCGATGCCACCAAGAAGCATTGACAACTTTCAATTTGAAAGGCTTTTTCAATTTTATCCGCTAATTTATTATCCAATACACGCATTTTAAAAGATTTTGCAAAATTAGCGTATATCTGTTAACTATACAAATTTGGCGGCAAAAATAAAGATTATTTAACAATACCGGGTACTCTATCTGCATATGTGACGCGTTCTATCTACTCATATGGAGAATTCTATCTACTCATATGGAGAATTCTATCTACACATATGGAGAATTCTACCTACACATGTGGGGTATTCCACCTAATTATACTATAGAACATATATGTGGGGTATTATACCGAATTATACTATAGAACATAGTAGACCACAAAAGTGATGCCTTCCTATTATAATATTTTTAATTTCATAACTCAATTTTTGCATAAAGCATCATATTTCCTTATAAATAATTATATATCAGCTATTTAATTACTATGACACTTTTTTTAAAGTATCATAATTTTCAAATATCTAAGCAATCCAATTGCAAAAGTCTTGCACTCAATGCAAAAAAGGATTCAGTTCTTTATCCAGAAGAATGCCTCTGTCATACCAAAACAACTTGTTTTGGTACCAAAGAAACTATCTACATAAACTGAAAAAGGACACCTTTACGATACCAAAACAACTTGTTTTGATATCTATGTAGCTTATGTAACTTTGACAAAAAGGTACATACAACCTAACAAACTGATAGTAAGATAATTACAAAAGATTATGTAACTTTGCAAAATTTTCTACTTTACAAAAAGAAACCGCTTCTTTTAGTACTCTAATCTAATAAAACTGCAGCCAAGAAGGGCGTTATCGTGAAGATGCCCGTTTCGTCACCATTCCACAATATCCGCCAGATGCACTTCTCACGAAATCCAAAGATTGTTCAGTTCATGCAGCAGTACAAACTGGTGAAGGAGTTCGGCGAGGGTGTTGACCGTATGTTCCGCGAAATGGCTGAGGCAGGCAATCCTGCCCCAGAGTATAAACAGGTGGAGTTTATGGTTAAGGTACGACTGAACTCCGCGTTGAGGGAAGAGAAAACTAATGGCATTGGAATTAAAGAAAAGGTTAATGAAAAGCAAAAGGACATCGGAGAGACGCAAGAAAGTACCCAAAAAAATGGCCAGAAAATGGCCAGAAAATGCCCAGAAAATGCCCAGAAAATATTAGATATTATATCCACTGATAAATCAACAACTATTGCAAAATTGGAAATAGAACTAAATTTAGGGCATACCACTCTCAAGAAAATTTTGCGAGAAATGCAGAATGAAAATATTATCCGTCGCATCGGTCCCGATAATGGTGGCCATTGGGAAGTCATTGAGTAAGAAAAGGAAGGAGGGATGGATGGAATATTCCATTCCTTTCTCCTTCATCATGACCTTTGCCACGTTCAGCGATGCGAATGATGCGTTGAAAGCGCAGTCGAGTTTG
>CAJOPT010000034.1 GCA_905236455.1 uncultured Prevotella sp.
AAAATTTCGAGTAAGCGAGTGCAAAGAAAGCTTGTTTTCTTTGCCGAGCGGGAGAAATTTATTTAAAATTTCGAGTAAGTTAGCACAAAGAAAGCTTGTTTTCTTTGCCGAGCGGGAGAAATTTTAACCTTTTACCTTTACTTAGAGACCAACGCCTGCTTTATGTCTTCCAACAAATCCTCTCCAGCTTCAAGTCCAGTACTAATACGTACCGTAGTATCGGGAACAGCCATCTCTGCTCGTTGCTCCGGTGTGAAAAGCCCGAAGATTGTCGATGCGGGATGAATCGCCAGCGACTTACGGTCAAAGAGGTTGGTCGAACGTCGTATAACCTGTAGCTTATCGATAAAAGCCCATGCAGCCTCCTTAGAATCGAGGTCAATGGTAAAGACTGCACCAGGAAGGTCACCAAACTGCGACGTTGATAAATCATGGAAAGGATTGTCTGGCAGACCAGTATAATTAACACGTTTGATTTCAGGTAACACCTGACACTGACGGGCAAGATACAAAGCAGTCTCTGCCTGCCGGCGATAACGCATATCAAGGGTGTCAAGCCCCAGTGTCTCCATATATGCCACCTGTGGAGTCATCAATGCTCCGAGGTTAGTCACCTGCTCCGTCTTCACACGGGCAGTATAACGGTGTATTGCCTATCAGCTCTATCAAATTTTGTGCAATATGTGCCATGTCGTATTTATTTATAATAATCAGTTTCTTATAGATGTTCTTCCTTATTAACAACTTCCCCATTCTTGATTTTGAACGAGTTCAGGCGAGGCTCGTCATCTAACAGGGAGAGTATGGCATAACGGATATTGGGATCATTAGCCAGACGCAAGTCTTCCTGAGATGGACGCGATGGTGATGCCGGATGCGAGTGCCAGTTTGCAAGTATTGCCAGTCCATGCTCGCGGGCATAGCGCAACGCCGCAAATTGCTGCCGCGGCGCAAAGGAGAAATGCTCCGGAGAATGGTCTATATTCTCCATCGATAACAAAGGTAAACTATATACCATGATTTTGGTATTTTATAAAAAAACGATACCACTTCGTCACTGGCTTAAACTACTCATACAAAGCAAGTTAGTCCACAAAAAGTGACAAGGTGGTATTGTTTTTAGAAAAATTTTTGGTTAAGAGGCTAAGACCGGCAACACTCTGCGTACAAGCAGATTAGTTAGCTGCCTCAAACTCCTCTAAGAACCGTGTGTCATTCTCCGAGAACATACGGAGATCGGATACACGGTACTTAAGGTTTGTGATACGTTCCACACCCATACCGAAAGCATAGCCTGTATATACAGAACTGTCAATGCCACAAGCCTCAAGGACGTTGGGGTCTACCATACCACAGCCAAGGATCTCAACCCATCCTGTATGCTTACAGAAGCCGCAGCCCTCACCTCCACATATATGGCATGAGATATCCATCTCCGCACTTGGCTCTGTGAACGGGAAGTAGCTTGGACGAAGTCTGATTTTTGTCTCTGGACCAAACATCTCACGGGCGAAGGTCAGCAATACCTGTTTCAGGTCCGTGAACGACACGTTCTTGTCGACATACAAACCTTCTACTTGATGGAAGAAGCAATGGGCACGGGCTGAGATAGCCTCGTTACGATAGACTCTTCCCGGACAGAGGATGCGTATTGGCGGCTCATGGGTTTCCATGAAATGAGCTTGGTCGCCACTGGTGTGCGAGCGGAGAATAACATTCTTTATAACCTCATTCGGGTTCTGCTCAATGAAGAAAGTGTCCTGCATGTCACGGGCAGGATGGTCAGCGGCAAAGTTCAACATTGTGAACACATGCTGATCATCATCAATCTCCGGACCGTCGGCAAGGACGAATCCCATGTGTGAGAAGATATCTATAATCTCGTTCTTTACAATAGTCAACGGATGACGAGTACCGAGCTTTATCGGATAGGCGGTACGGGTAAGGTCGATGTCATCGCTCTGTGCCTCCGTTGTCTCAAATTGCTCCTTTAACTCATTGATACGTTGCTGAGCTGTCTGCTTCAGCTCATTGATCTTTATACCTATGGCCTTTTTCTGGTCTGCCGCGACTGTGCGGAAGTCTTGCATCAGTGCGTTGATTTCTCCTTTCTTACTCAAATATTTCAAACGCAACTGTTCAATATCCTCAGCATTTTGTGCCGAGAGCGTGCTCACTTCCTTGAGCATTTGTTCGATTTTCTCCAGTAACATATAAACTGTTCTATTTTGAATTCGCCGACAAAGGTACAATTAAATGAGTACAAAACAAAAGAAAAATTTGTTTTTCTTCACGATTCTCGTTAGAAAGTTTTACCTTTGTCCCGCATTTGGTTCACCCCTTGCGCGTGATTAAAAGGGAATCAGGTGAGAATCCTGGACTGTCCCGCAGCTGTAAGCCGCCTATTATGGAGACAAACACAACGCCACTGGTCTAAGCCGGGAAGGTAGTTTGTCGACCGGGCGGCAAAGTCAGAAGACCTGCCCTTTGCTTCTGAAGGAATAGCATTCCGACAGAATTCCTTGTATTGCGAGAGACGATAACAGGGACAACATTACAAATAATAAACCACATGAAGATGAGAAGAAACCTTCTCCTCGTTGTTTGCTGTGTTGTGCCGTTAATGACAATGTCACAAGAACACATCGATACCGTAACCGGTAAGACACACCGTCTCACCGGCGTGGAGGTTGTAGCCTCATCCGAGACGGGTAAGGTGACAACCACAAGTCCCGTACAGACTATCGGCACGGAGCAGATGCTGAGATTAGGCATACAGAATATTACAGATGCCCTGAAGAATATCGGAGGTATTACCATACGCGACTATGGCGGTGCCGGTGGCATGAAGACGGTATCTGTAAGAGGTATCGGAGCACGTCATACCGCCATCGCTTATGACGGCATAGTACTAAGTGACTGTCAGACTGGTGAGATCGACCTGTCACGCTATTCCCTTGACTATGTACGACTATTGTCACTTACCATAGGTGACGGCGACAATATATTCCAGCCGGCACGCAACATGGCGGCGGCGGCGACATTGAATATTGAAGTCCTCCAGACACCCGAAGAGGGAGCAGAGAGAAATGGAGACAGCCAACTCCCCCGTAATGGGGCTGGGAGACTGTCTTTAGGCTCCTGGGGAATGGTTTCGCCAGCTTTTCACGGTGGTATACGAATAAACAAAAACACAACGGTCTCTGCTACTGGTACATACACGTATGCGGAGAACGACTACCCTTTCACATTAAGAAATAACAACACGTCGACACGTGAGCGTCGGAAGAACAGCCGCATGAGCAGCGGACACAGTGAGGTCAATGCCACCTGGAAGGACAATAATGGCAACACATTAAGAGGAAAGGTATATTACTACGACAGTAACCGGCAGCTTCCAGGGATAGTTCACTACTACACAAATGAAAATGATGAGACTCTGCGCGAGCGGAACTTATTTGCACAAGCCAAATACGACACCCGTCTGTCTGACCAGTGGAAACTGACGGCAAGCACCAAGTTTAACTGGGCTGAGTCACGCTATCACAACGGAATGCCGACAGCCGGGATAGCTGACAGCCGATATATACAGAACGAGACATACGGCACGGCGACTGCAATGTATGAGCCAACAGTCAACTGGGCTTTATCATATTCCGCAGATTACATATATAATAAGTTGCATAACACCGCGGCGTCACTTTCCGGTCCTGACCGACACAGCATCTTACAGGCTCTCTCGGTAAGATATAAGCTGCCACGCTTAACGGTTATAGTCCGTACACTGCTGTCGGATTATACCGACCACGGCTTTGGGAAAAAAGACAAAAAAAACACCAACCGCCTGTCACCATCTTTCAATGCGTCTTACAGGCTATTGCCAAATCATGACCTATATATTAGAATAATGTGGAAGAATATCTTCCGCATGCCTACGTTTAATGAACTATACTATTACCACATTGGCACTACTGACCTCAAGCCGGAGAGCAACAACCAGTGGAATATCGGTATTACATGGAAAAGTAAAACATTTAACGGCTGGCAGGCTACTGTCACTGCCGACGGATACGTGAACGATGTTAAAGACAAGCTTGTAGCCATTCCTTTCAATATGTTTGTGTGGCGTATGATGAATCTTGCAAAGGTCAAGGGCAGAGGCATTGACCTTACGACACATATACAACGGACGCTGAATGGCAGGCACAGTATTGAGCTGACAGGTAACTACAGCTTTCAGAAAATAGAGAACCGCTCAAACGAGACCTCACCATATTACAAGAATCAGATTGCATATATTCCGGAACACACCTTCTGCGCCACTGTCGGATGGCTTAACCCATGGGTTAACATGTCGGTATCCGCCAATGGCATGAGTGAGCGATGGACGGTCAACGAACATGCCGACGGAACTCGCTTGGCTGGCTTTGCTGAGATGAGCTTCAACGTATGGCGTAGCTTTACACCCCATTTAGGAAGTTTGGGAGCAACTCACATAACACTGCGTGGCAGTATAATAAATATACTTGACAAACAATACGACATCATAGCCCACTACCCCATGCCAGGACGCTCCTGGCGGATAACGGCAGAGATAAGCTTTTAACAATCAACTAACATAATATTAACAATTAATGAAAAGAAAAATGAAAACAAGAAGTTTATTCATCTGCGCACTCTGCGCATTAGCGGTAACAACAGGTTTTACTGCATGTAGCGACGACGATGACAACACAAAATCGTATGTTGACGTGTCTGTCGCCGATGGCGTCTTCGTTCTCAATGAAGGCAGCTACTTCTCAAACATCAACGGGTCGCTCGACTATCTCGACTACGGCAGACAGTCCATTACCAATAATGTCCTTGGCACTACATACAACCTTGGAGGCACACCCAACAATGCCATCATCGTTAATGACGTTATGTATATCGCATGTGCTGATGAGAACCAGGTTACTGTCATCAACGCCAAGAGCCTGACGGCATCCAACAAAATGATTACCGTTACTGCACCGCGAGAGCTTGCCACTGACGGCTCTTTTGTATATGTGACCTCACAGGCTGGCACAGTAAGCAAGATTGACATTGCCACGAATAATGTTGTGAAGACCACAGAGGCCATCGGTGACCGCCTGGAGGGTATCGCCTACAGGGATGGCTTCCTGTATGTCTGCAACTCTTGCAAGGAGATTCCAAATCCCGAAACAGGTTACAGCAGCTGGGAATACCACACTAATCTTATCAAGCTGAACGCTGAGACTCTCACAAAGGTTGCCGACATCACTGTTGCCGCCAACCCAAACCAGATTATCAGCGATGGCAAGACACTGTATCTGGCATCATGGGGTGATTACTACATGGTAGAGGCGACAGTACAGAGCATCGATGCTAACGATCAGGTAAAGGCTATCGGCAATGGTCAGAAGATTGCCTACGACGACAACAAGCTGTATATTGTCAACACCACCTATGACACAAGCTACAACGAGGTAAACAGCTACAAGGTTCTTGACCTCAACACGAACCAGACATCTGACTTCTGGGGAGACACCTCGTTGATTTTCAGCCCGGGCACCATCGGAGTAGACCCAATCACTCACGATGTGATTATAACCTCATACCAAAAGGGTGATTATGGCTATGCCGACTATACCGCAAACGGCTATCTGGTTGTATATAGCAAAGATAATAAATTCTTTACTAACGCCACGACAAAGTTCACCACTGGCGTAGGACCATGCACGTTAGTGTTTAATTCGCACAAGGAGTTAAAGGAAGAATAACAGAAAACATCATGTCCGTTCTTCCTTGAAGAACGAATAAGACAAACATCACCTAAGTCCGTTTCTCATGGGAGAAACGGACTTAGTGTAAATGTGAATGTCTTGTCACCATAGTGTACTCGGTGCTCATCAAGAGGCTGTGCGCCCCAGCTGTTGATGCCGCCTACGCCGGCGTGCTCACCGTCAATGAACAGGTTGGTGAAACGTGACTTTTTCAGTTCGGTGGCATGACGCTGGTGTTTCTCTTCTCCCTCGTCAAGCTCCTCTTGGTCATAATGCAACGCTGAGGCATAGAAGAGTGTCGGACTTGTGGCATACACCAGCAATCCCCGTTGACCAGCATCGGTCTGCCGCCACCATCGTATGTCGCTCTTCAGCCCTGTCTCCTGCGGACGGATATAGGGATAGAACTGCTCATCGGCAGTCTGACTCCATATATATACATTCTGCGACACTTTTCTGTCGATATAGTTTTCCACTGGTCCGCGCCCATAGTACTCGCTGCGATCCATCGTCTCTGGCAGCTGCATCAGCATACCGAAGCGCAACAGGTCAGGAACAGTGGCACCGTCGGTGGCTTTCAGATGTTCCTCAACAATAATCTTACCTGTGCCGGTTATCTGATAGCACATCTGTAGCCGCGCCTGCACGTCAGGAAGGTCATAGCTGACTGTAACCTGATATGCCGGTTCCACATTCCGCAGCTTGACAACCTGCATATCGGTTTTCACCAGCTTAGGACTCCGCCATACGGCATTGTTCTTCTGCAGCCATGCTCCCATGTCATTGTCTGTGACGGCACGCCAGAAGTTTGGTCTCAGCACACCGCCATCTGCCAACATGTCAATACCGTCTACCTTGTATCTCGTCAGGAAGCCTGTATCCTCAGAGAAACGGATGTCGATGTCCTTGCCCGTAAACAGTACACTGCCGTCTAAAATCTTCTTTTTCAGCTTCGACGGCTCACGGACCGCCATCTCTGGCAGTGCCACCGTCTCACCCGCTATCGGCAGCTGCTGGTATGCCACGAGGGTTCCTTCTCCAAACAAAGGCTCTTCCTCTTTGAGCGAGAAATAAAGCTGAAGGATATGCTCGCCTTTCAGCTCTATAGCCTGTGCGACAGACGGTATCGTGTACTCTCTTGACTGTCCAGGGGCTATGTCAAGCATTTCCTCGGAGCCTTCTGAGAAGATAATTCCCGACGAGTACACTACCCATGACATGCTGACATTGCTAAGGTCACGGAAGAAGTTCTCGTTATGGATACGGATTACACCTTTCTCTATATCCACCGGCTCCACCCAGATGTTCTGATAGAGATATCCCACCTCATACATCTCGGGATTAGGCACACGGTCGGGCGACACCAGACCATTACAGTTGAAGTTGTTGTCACTCGGGTCATAGCTGTTGTAGTCACCGCCATAGGTATACTCAATCAGAGGGATGGTGACATTGTTATAACCGCCAAGACATAACACGCCCTTCACCTCTGCCAGACGCTCCTGCTGCTCTGTCGTAAGCGGATGACGGTGTAGTGCCTGGTCGACGAAGTCCCAGATAAAACCGCCTTGGTACTTTGGATACTTGCGTACCAGATCCCAATAATCTTTCAGGCCGCCGCTGCTGTTACCCATTGCATGACTGTATTCACACTGTATAAGCGGCTTCGCATCTTCCTGTGCCATCGACTTGGAATATTCCTCACATCCCTTCTGGTCGTAGTACATCGGACAGAATATGTCAGTATTACTACCCTTCCCCGCCTGTTCAAACTGTATGGGACGGCTCTTGTCCTGCGACAGAATCCACTCACGGGCGGCGGTGAAGTTGGGACCGTCGACGGTCTCGTTGCCTAACGACCATATAATAATACTCGGATGATTAAACTTTGTGCCTACATTATGCTGGTTGCGCTCAAGTATCTGTCGTGCGAACTGTGGTTTCTTTGCCTCCGATGAGTCCTCATATCCAAAGCCGTGTCCTTCTTGGTTGGACTCGGCACACACATATAGTCCGTACTCATCACAAAGGTCATACCACTGCGGATCATTTGGATAGTGGCTTGTGCGCACGGCATTGATATTGAACCGTTTCATCAGACGGATGTCCTCCAGCATTCGCTCACGGCTCACCACATAGCCTCCGTCTGGATCCATCTCATGACGGTTGACACCTTTAATTAATATCGGCTGACCGTTGACAAGCAACTGACCGCCTCGTATCTCAACCTTTCGGAAGCCGACTTTCTGTACAACGTGCTCCGCAGGGGTGTTCACGACAAGCGTATATAGATAAGGTGTCTCTGCCGTCCACCTGTGTACATCCTTAACCTCAATGTTGCCGGTCTTCGTACGTCCGACTTCCTTACCACCGGCATCGAACAGGAGCGCTTCCACCTGTTGCTTGCCCGTATGACTGATGTCTACTTTCAGTATACCATCGGCATAATCGTCGGTCAGACCTGCCGTAATACGGATGTCATCTATGTGTGCCGCCTTCGGACGACTGTACAGATAGCTCGCACGAGCAACTCCCGAAAGGCGCCAGAAGTCCTGGTCCTCACAGTAGGAGCCGTCGCACCAGCGGAACGTCTGAAAGGCAAAGAGGTTATCGCCATGTCTCAGATAGGGTGTCACGTCAAACTCCGCCGCAACCTTGGAGTCCTCGGCATAGCCAACGAACTGTCCGTTGACATAGAGATAGATATTTGAGGTGACACTGCCGAAATGTGCTATCACCTGTCTGCCGTCCCAGTCTGCGGGAATGTTGACGATGCGTCGGTAGCTGCCTACATGGTTGTCCTTTATGGGTACCTCCGGCGGATTGTTCTTAAAGTGTCCCCTCCATGCGAAACCGATATTCACATACTCGGGCTCACCAAAGCCGTTGAGCTCCCAGTTGCCGGGCACGGGCATGGTTTTCCATGAGCGGTCATCGCAGTCAGTCTTATAGAAGTCTGTTGGACGTTGATCGGCATCTTCCACCCACGTAAACTTCCAATCTCCGTCTAACGACAGGTAGTTGTCAGACTGTCGTATGTCACCTGTCATGGCTTTCTCCACTGTCTCGAAAGCGAAGAAGTCGGTATGGATTGGGAAACGGTTGATATTGTTTACCTGAAGGTCATGCCATTCTGTGAATGTGGGTTGCGTGGGTTGTGCCGTCAATGCCAAAGGACTGAAAGCCAGCAACGTAAGGATGAGTTTTTTCATAAATGGTAGAGGTTAATAGATATAGAAGATAAGATAACTATAGAAGAAGTCTGGGAAATCCCAGACTTCTATTATAGATTAGAATATGAATGTGCGAAGCAACCAGTAGCTGAAGATACCTGCGAGATAGCCCACGAATGCCACCCAAGTGATCTTCTTCATATACCAGCCGAAGGTGATCTTCTCAAGACCCATCACAACGACACCTGCCGCACTACCGATAATCAGCATCGAACCGCCTACACCGGCACAGTATGCCAACAGCTGCCAGAAGATTCCGTCAACGGCCATGTCACCGGTAGCTGCAACGGGATACATTCCCATGCAACCTGCTACCAACGGCACATTGTCAACAATGCTTGAAAGAACTCCGATGATACCGGTAACCATATAATGGTTGCCCTCGAAGACTACATCCAGACCCTTGCCAAGTGCGGTGAGAACCTCAACGGTCTCCAGACATGCCACTGCCATCAGGATACCAAGGAAGAACAGGATGGTTGACATATCGATACGGGTAAGCATTGTTGTCACACGCTTCTGCATGGCTCCCTTCTCCTCTTTCTGCTTCAGGTTGGCATAGAACACCTCTGTCACTGTCCACAGCACACCGAGTACCAACAGGATTCCTACAAATGGAGGAAGGTGGGTGATGCTCTTGAAGATTGGTACGAAGATAAGACCGCCCACACCAAGGAAGAAGATACTCTTGCGCTGTGCAGCAGTCAGGTCAGAGGCCTGAACGGTCTGTGCCTGTGACGCGGTAAAGGTTAGCTCACCTTTCAGCGACAACGACAGGATATATGCAGGTATAACCATCGACACGAGCGATGGGATGAAGATCTCTGTGATGACACCGGCTGCGGTGATAAGACCTTTGTTCCAAAGCATAATGGTCGTAACGTCGCCTATCGGAGAGAAGGCACCACCACTGTTGGCTGCTATCACCACCAGTGCGGCATATATCAAACGGTCTTTCTTGTCACTCACGAGCTTACGCAGAATCATAATCATCACGATAGAGGTAGTGAGGTTGTCAAGGATGGCAGAGAGCACGAACGTCATGAAGGCAATACGCCACAGCAACGCCTTCTTGCTTTTCGTCTGCAAAGTGTCACGCACAAAGTTGAAACCACCGTTCTGGTCTACCAGCTCCACAATGGTCATGGCACCCATAAGGAAGAACAGCGTCGTCGACGTACTTCCAAGATGTTTTTCCATTACTTCACTGACAGCCATGGCTACATTCTCGCCAACGGCACCTGAGATATACTGACCGGGATCAATCATAAAGAGAGTCCAACAGCCCACAAACATCAACAAGGCAATGGCTGCCTTGTTCACCTTCGTCACTGCTTCAAGGGCTATGCAGGCATAGCCGATGACAAACACGACGATAATCGCAATTGTTAAACTTGACATATTTAATTATTATAGATAATTTATTCTGCAAAGGTACGATTAAGTGAGCACAAAACCAAAATAAAGCTCATTTTTTTTGTTTTGTCGAACATGAGTACCTTCTACAAAGGTACGATTAAGTGAGCACAAAACCAAAATAAAGCTCATTTTTATTTTTATTGTCGAATGAAATTTCGTACCTTTGCAAAAACCATGGAGTTATGAAAAGACATTATAACGTAGTTTGTGCCGTCATCAGGGACGGAGAGAAGTATCTGTGTACACAACGTTTACGCTCACACCGCAAGTATGAGAGCGAGCTATGGGAGTTTCCCGGAGGAAAAGTCAAGGAGGGGGAAAACGATTATGAGGCACTCATCCGTGAGATAAAGGAGGAGATGGACTGGGATGTGTATGTGGGACAAAAGCTCGGCACCGTAGAGCATGAGTATCCCGACTTCACCATCACCCTCACGGCATTCCTCTGCAAGGGTGGTGACGCTGACTTCAAGCTCTTCAACCACCTTGACGCCAAGTGGCTTACCATCGACAAGATGCAAAACCTCAGATGGACTGAGGCTGACCGTAAGCTCCTCACATTATTGTAACTCTTGCAGAATAGGGTTTGCTCGCAAAGCGAGTAAACCCGGTTTCCACACGAAGTGTGCCGAGACACCTTATGCAGAGACCTGCAACAATTCTCCTGCTATTGCGGCAATTTCATCGAGAATCCTATTCTCACGTTCCTTAGAGGGTTTCTTCGTCCCGTTGATATATTGAGCCATAAGACTCTGACTGATACCTAAGCGACGACCGACAGCAGCCGCATTCAACTCGGGATGAGACAAGAAAATACGGGAAATACCTGTTGGTTCCGGGTTATCATACTCGAAACTCTCAAAAGAGACATCTTCATCGAGATGATACCAATGGATTCCTTCATCATCTATTTCATACTGTCCACGTTCCTCTGGCGTGGCATTCCTCAATCGCTTATAATAAAGCAGTGACTGCCACAGCGTTCTACCGTCATCTGTCATTCCATATATGCGGTCGTCGGCAAACCAAATCTTAGAAATCTTCATCTTTTGAACTCCTTCCAAAATATTCAGTCCATTTTTCAATAGCCAGTTCTTTATTTTCCTCAAGTACCATCTCTGCCGCCTTGATATCTTTCTGTTTAAGACCTTCATTTTTAACAAGTACGATACTATCTGGCAAGATATAAAACTTTGCCCGCCCGTCGGCATTCTTTACATGTACATGTATCGGCTCATGTTCACGGGAATAGAAATAGAACCGCATTCCAAACATTCTCAGAATTTCTGGCATAGACTTTCGTAATTAATAATCTTCGACAAAGATAGGTAATTATTTCATTACCTCCAAATTATTTTGTTATATTTTGAATCTTAGTAGGGTTTGCTCCGCAAAGAAATCTTTCTTTAGCACGCTAAAGCGTGCAAATCCACCCGAGCGAGAAAAAAAAGAAGTCAGCCTTTTGAGCTGACTTCTTGAGTGTGTCTTATTCGTTTGTTCTTACTCATCCCAGACGCTTGATGTGCTTGGGATG
>CAJOPT010000035.1 GCA_905236455.1 uncultured Prevotella sp.
CATCCCAAGCACATCAAGCGTCTGGGATGAGTAAGAACAAACGAATAAGACACACTCAAGAAGTCAGCTCAAAAGGCTGACTTCTTTGTTTTGTTGTTCCTTTTCGGCAGCCTTACGGCTGGAAATTATTCAAAATGAATTCAAAAATTTTGTGTTATCTCCAAAATACATTATCTTTGTAGTCGCAAACGAAAGTATAATAAAAAATATATGAGACAGACAATATTAGTGACAGGTGGCACGGGCTTCATAGGCTCACACACCACCGTTGAGCTTCAACAGGCAGGGTATGAGGTCGTCATAGTTGATAACCTGTCGAACTCCAAGATTGAGGTGCTTGACGGCATAGAGAAGATTACGGGCATTCGTCCGGCATTTGAGCAAGTAGACCTCCGCGACCTTGCGGCAACGGAAGAAGTGTTTAAGAAATACCCAAAGATAGAGGGCATCATCCATTTCGCAGCGTCAAAGGCTGTAGGGGAGAGTGTGGAGAAGCCATTGCTGTACTATCGTAACAACATCACTTCTCTCATCAACCTCTTGGAGCTGATGCCGAAGTATGATGTCAAGGGAATAATCTTCTCATCAAGCTGTACGGTATATGGACAGCCGAGCAAGGAGAACCTGCCGGTGACAGAGAGCGCTCCTATCCAGAAGGCATTGTCACCATACGGTAACACTAAGCAGATAAACGAGGAGATAATACAGGACTATATCCATAGCGGAGCACCGATAAAGTCGATTATCCTGCGCTACTTCAATCCTATCGGCGCACATCCTACGGCACTTATCGGTGAGCTGCCTAACGGTGTGCCGATGAACCTCATTCCCTTTGTGACGCAGACGGCTATCGGCGTGCGCCAGCAACTGAAGATCTTCGGTAACGACTATAACACACCTGACGGCACGTGTATTCGCGATTATATCTATGTGGTAGACCTCGCCAAGGCTCATGTGGCAGCCATGGCGCGTGTGCTTGACAAGGATACCGAGCCAATAGAATATTTCAATATCGGTACGGGCAAGGGTGTGTCGACACTTGAGGTCGTAGAGGGCTTTGAGAAAGCTACCGGCGTGAAGGTGAACTGGACCTATGCTCCCCGTCGTGAGGGTGACATTGAGAAGGTATGGGGCAATGTGGACCATGCCAACAAGGTCTTGGGGTGGAAGGCTGACACTCCTCTTGAGGATGTGCTTGCCTCTGCTTGGAAGTGGCAGCTGAAGCTCCGCGAGGATGGAATAATGTGATAAGTATTGCCGGAGCATTCCGGCATGGCATAACTCGCTCCTGTCTCATGGAGAGAGTATTTTGTGTTTGTGTTGTTGTTGTCTCCCGATGTGACATCGGGAGACAATTTCATTATTTAATTTTTTAGGCGATGTGACATCGGGAGACAATTTCATTATTACTACTTACTGCTCGGGTGGATTTGCTCGCTTTGCGAGCTTTTATATATCGGCACACTTCGTGTGGTAATCGTTTCTTTAGTACGCTTGCTTCAGCAAGAAATTATACAAAATGAATTCAAAATTAACCAAAATGTTATGTTTTTAAAAAAAACTCCAGTGAAGTCCATAATATATTTGGGATATTCGTGGAAAAATCCTATCTTTGCATTATATAATTGATAATTTAATAACCTAAACAAAAACATTTTTCAGTATGGAAAATAACGCAGCACTTATCGCCCAGTGTGAGGAAAGGGCAAAGCAGTGGTTGTCTCCTGCTTTTGATGAAGAGACACGTAAGGCAGTACAGGCAATGTTGGACAATGATGACAAGACCGAGCTTATCGACGCGTTCTATCGCGACCTTGAGTTTGGTACGGGTGGTCTCCGTGGTATCATGGGTGCCGGCACGAACCGTATGAACAAATATATAGTAGGTATGGCGACACAGGGCTTTGCCAACTATATTCTGAAGGCTTTCCCGGGACGTAACGACCTGAGCGTCGTGGTTGGTCATGACTGCCGTAACAACGGACGTATGTTTGCCGAGAGTGTTGCCGACATCTTCTCCGCCAATGGTATTAAGGTGTATCTCTTTGAGAGTCTGCGCCCGACACCGGAAATCTCGTTTGCCATTCGTCAGCTGGGCTGTCAGGCAGGTGTGAATGTCACCGCCAGCCACAACCCGAAGGAGTACAATGGCTATAAGGCATACTGGGATGACGGTGCACAGGTTCTTGCACCGCACGACAAAGGTATCATTGACGAGGTGAACAAGGTTACCATCAGCGACGTTAAGTTTGAAGGCAACAAAGACCTCATCGAGATTATCGGTGGTGAGATGGACTGGGACTACTTGCAGGCAGTGAAGGAGGCAATGGTTGACCAGGATGTCATCCTCCGTCAGAAAGACCTTAACATCGTTTACTCACCAATGCACGGTACCGGTCGTGTAATCATTCCTGAGGCATTACGCTCATGGGGCTTCCAGAACATACACGTTGTTCCTGAGCAGATGGTCATCGACGGCAACTTCCCGACAGTGGTATCACCAAACCCAGAGAACGCCGAGGCAATGACGCTTGGCATGAAGCTGGGAACAAAGCTCAACGCTGACCTCGTGATCGCGTCTGACCCAGACGCTGACCGCCTCGCCATAGTATGTCGTAACAACAAGGGAGAGTGGGAGATTCTCAACGGTAACCAGACCTGTATGATGTTCAGCTGGTATATCATCGCCAACAAGAAGAAGCTTGGTCAGCTTAAAGGCAATGAGTTCCTTGTAAAGACCATCGTTACCACAGAGGTTATCGCCGAGATAGCCAAGAAGAACGGAGTGGAGCTTCGCGACTGCTACACAGGCTTCAAGTGGATTGCCAACGAGATTCGTATCTCAGAAGGAAAGAACAAGTATATCGGTGGTGGTGAGGAAAGTTTCGGATTCCTGCCGTTTGACAAGGTTCGCGACAAGGACTCACCCGCTTCTATCTGTCTTATCTGTGAGATTGCGGCATGGGCACGCGACAATGGCAAGACCTTGTACGACCTGTTGATGGATATCTATGCCGAGTATGGCTTCTCCAAGGAGTTCACCGTGAATGTGGTTCGTCCAGGCAAGACCGGTGCTGACGAGATCAAGCAGATGATGTCTGACTTCCGCGCCACTCCTCCTACGGAGCTTGGCGGCTCGAAGATAGTACTTTGGAAGGACTATCAGACTTTAGAGGCAAAGGATATTGACGGCAACGTCACTAAACTCAACATGCCAGACACCAGCAACGTGCTTCAGTGGTTCTGCGATGACAAGACAAAGGTGAGCGTCCGTCCTTCCGGCACTGAGCCTAAGATCAAGTTCTATATTGAGGTTAAGGATCCGTCCTTCAAGTGCGTCGGCTGCTACGAGCGTTGCACCAAGGCTGCTGAGGAAAAGATTGAGGCAATCAAGAAGAGTCTTAACCTGTAAGAATAGGGAGGAGCCTTGCGGTTCTGCCGCAAGGCACACTCCTTGTAATAGAATCGCAGGGTTTTCCTGTAGTAAAAACAAAAAAGAGATGTGGAAACCACATCTCTTTTTTGTGTCGAGGTGACAGGACTCGAACCTGCGACAGCCTGGTCCCAAACCAGGAACGCTACCAACTGCGCTACACCTCGTTCTCAATTGCGGTTGCAAAAGTACTACTTTTTTTTGAATGGAAGAAATATTGCTTGGTAAAAATCATCACGTTAAAACTAATTAACAGATTCTACACGTCAAACACCATTTTTTCATCCGTTAGGAAGGTATTTGGAAAGACAGACCTTGCTTCCCGCAACAACAATTGCTCATCGTTGTAACGTGCCGAATAGTGTCCGATAAGCAGTTTGCCGGCATTGGCGGCACGCGCAACAAGAGCCGCCTCACGTGCGGTACTGTGATTATACATCTTTGCCCTGTCTTCCTGCTCGGTAGAGTAAGTACTCTCATGATACAGCGTGCTGACATTCATAATCATCTCATGCAATGTTGGAATGTAGCGTGTGTCAGAGCAGTAGGCATAGCTCCGTGGCGGGTCGGCAGGTCTGGTGAGTCTCTCATGTGGTATGAACTCCCCCTCATCGGTGGTCCATCCCTCACCATTCTTTATGTTCATGAAATAAGCCGGAGAGATTTGGTAATAGTCAGTCACCTCTCTTCGGATATGTGGCAGTGTCGGTTTCTCCTTGAAGAGGAATCCGCAACATGGTATTCGGTGTTGAAGCGGTATTGACTCCACTGTCATCGTCCTGTCCTCGTATATTACCGCCTTCTGTGTGGTGTCGACGGCATGGAACTTAACGACAAAGTCGAGACCGTTGCAGAACATCCGCATCTGTGCGTCAAGCATTGCCTCGAGTTCCTTTGGTGCATAGACATGAAGCGGCGCCGTCCTTCCGAGCATACCGAAGGTTGAGATCATTCCGATGAGACCGAAGCAGTGGTCTCCGTGAAGATGTGATATGAAAACTGTTGTGAGCTTGTTGAAGTGTATATGAAACTTGCGTAGCTGCATCTGTGTGCCTTCTCCACAGTCAATCATCATGAATTTGTTATGTATCTGTATGACCTGTGAGGAGGCATAGTGCTGTAGCGTAGGTAATGCGCTGCCGCAACCGAGGATATGGACTTTGAAAGGCTCCACGATGAGTTTACTTCTGGCGTTTATAGCCGAAAATTCCGTTTTTGTTTTCTATGAACAATGAGTCGGCACCCAGCTCCATGATGTCGAAAGTGTCTTTATTAAGTACTAACTGTCCATTGAAAATCTTCCATGTCGTCCACGGGTTGCTCTCAGCCTCCATATTCGACTGGATTACACCGCCCTCCTTGATCTCGAAGTTCTTGTCAATACTTGTCCACTTTCCTAATAATGTGGTGAGGTTGATAACCTTTGTGGCAATGGAGTCGCCCCAGATAACGTCTGAGATTACCGCCAGGCGGTCACCGTTGAGGAGTCCTCCCAATACCATTGATGTAGAGTCGTCTAAATTGATGATATAGGTGTGGATATTGCCATCGTCACCTTTCAGCTCGAGAGTATGCATGGCAGTACCCTCGCCACAGATACCATACGTGGTGGTGTCATTGTCGTTGTATCCGGCATCTTTAGTCATGCCCTGTTGTCCGGTATCAGGTGCGGGCTTATTGTCCTTACAGCCAGTCATCATACATGCCGCAAACATCATCGCGGCGATTAGTCTCATTGTTTTCATATCTTTTCTAAGTTTTTAGCTTCGTTCCATAACTCATCCATCTCGCCAAGTGTCAGGTCCTTCAGTGACTTTCCGGCTTCCTTTGCTTGCTGTTCTACGTAGTTGAAGCGACTAATGAACTTCTGGTTAGTCATCTCCAAGGCATTATCGGGGTTGAGCTTATACAATCGTGCCGCATTGATGACACTAAAGATAAAATCGCCCAGCTCCTGAGTGGACCTCTCCTGATTGCCTTGCTTCAGTTCAGCCTCAAGCTCATCAAGCTCCTCACGAACCTTAGTCCATACATCGTCTCTCTCTTCCCAGTCGAAGCCCACATGACGAGCCTTGTCTTGTATGCGATACGCCTTGATGATAGAAGGCAGCGCGTTGGGGACACCCGACAATACGGTCTTGTTGCCGTCTTTCTCCCTTTGCTTTATCTGTTCCCAGTTGTCGAGCACCTGTCCTACGGTCTTCACCGTTGAAAACTCACCAGTGGCAGACTGTTCCGAATCCTTAGCATCTTCAGGTACATACGGAAGAGGCTTGGGGTGGGGGGCTCCAACCTGTGAGGGGTGGTAGACATGTGGGTGCCGGAAAATAAGTTTATCTACTGATTTGTTACATACATCAGCGATGTCGAACTGTCCTTTCTCACTTGCTATCTTGGCATAGAAACAAATATGCAGCAAGACATCGCCAAGCTCCTTGCATATCTCGCTGACGTCATCTCTCATAAGGGCGTCGCATAACTCATACGTCTCCTCTATAGTATTGGGACGCAGACTCTCATTTGTCTGCTTCCTGTCCCACGGACAATTCTCCCTTAACGCGTCAAGGACGTCAAGGTAGCGTCCGAAAGCCTCCATTTTTTCTTCTCTTGTATGCATGACTTAGTTTTCTAAATGCAAAAATAGGGAATTCTTATCAAACATGCAAGTAAAGGAGGCTTTTTTTCATTGGTAGAGATATTTACAGAAAGAAACTGCCTATTTGGTATACCGCAGCTGATACTACCCATGCCAGTGCCGTAGTGTAGAAAGCAGTGAAGCAAGCCCATTTCCAGGATCCTGTCTCACCCTTTATGGCTGCGATAGTCGCTATGCAAGGGAAATAAAGCAAGACAAAAAGCAGTAAGCAGTAAGCTGTCAACGGTGTTATACCGTCATTGAGCATTTTCTGTCGCAGATGTGTGTACTTGGCATTGTCCTCACTGTATGTGTCATCATCGCCGAAGCTGTCATCATCGGAATACAATACTCCCATGGTAGACGCGACGATCTCTTTTGCGCCTACACCGGAGATAATACCCACGTCAAGTTTCCAGTCAAAGCCTTGTGGCTTGAATACAGGTTCTATTACTTTTCCAATCTTTCCGATATAGCTCTGTTCCTGTTGCTCTTGCTTTGACAGCTCGTCATTGTGTGGGAAGTAACCTAATGCCCAAACGATGATGCTTGCTACGAGAATGATTCCTCCCATCTTCTTCAGGTATTGCTTACCTTTCTCCCATGTATGTCGGAAGATAGCTTTCCATGTTGGGAAGCGGTAAGGTGGCAGTTCCATGACGAACGGAGTGTCCTCACCTTTAATCAGGAACGTACTGAAGAGGCGGCTCATGATGACAGCCATGAGTATACCAATGACATATAGTGATATCATAATGGCTGAGCGGTATTGCATCGCGAAGAATGTGCCGATAATCATAATATAGATAGGTAGTCTCGCCGAGCAGCTCATCATTGGCAGTATAAGCATGGTGATAAGGCGTGAGCGCCGGCTTTCTACCGTCCGTGTAGCCATTACCGCCGGGACATTGCATCCGAATCCCATTATAAGAGGAATGAATGACTTTCCATGCAGTCCCATCTTGTGCATGAGCTTATCCATGATAAATGCGGCGCGTGCCATGTAGCCGCTGTCTTCCATGAACGAGATGAATCCATACAATATGAGTATCTGTGGCAGGAACACTATGACGGAGCCGACACCACCAATTATACCATCAATCAACATGGCTTTCACAGGACCTTCAGGCATATTGCCGGATATCTGCTCACCCAGCCATGCCACACCTTCCTCTATCCAGTCCATAGGATACTGACCTAATGTGAATGTGGTCTCGAACATCAGCCACAGCATGGCGATGAATATCGGGAATCCCAACCATTTGTTGGTAAGGAGCTTGTCAAGCCTGTGGGTGGTTTGATATGTGTCTTTATTGCTGCCAGTCTCATATCCGATCTCTTTTAGCGCTCCATGTATAAATCCATACTTGGCATCCATGATAGCAGTCTCGGAGTCCTCCTTGTTCTCTTCCATTATCCGTTTGGCGGCAATGTCACGTGCCTCGATGATGTCTTTCGCCTTTGGCAGGCTGGAGATGTATTTCTCAATCTCCTTGTCATTCTCCAACAGTTTAATGGCAAGGTAACGGGTGGAGTAGAGTTGCCTTACATTGTCATTAGTCTTAAGGTACTTTTGTATATTGGTGATACCGTCCTCAATCTCATGACCATAGTGAATATGTATGTGTCTGAAATGCGGATCGTTGTCCTCGGCACCCTCATACATCTCGATGATAGCATGGAAGAGCTCAGGAACCCCTCTGCCAGTCTTGAATACTGTCGGGATCATTGGCACACCCAGCAGCTCGCTAAGTTTGTCGTAGTCAATCTTGTCACCGCGCGATTCCGTCTCGTCAAACATGTTCAAGGCACATACCATCCGCAGGTGCATGTCAATGAGCTGTGTCGTAAGATACAGGTTGCGCTCGAGGTTACTGGTGTCGATGACGTTGATGATAATATCGGGTGTGTTTTCCGTAATCTGCTTGCGCACATACAGTTCCTCCGGCGAATAGGCTGAGAGGGAGTAGGTGCCGGGGAGATCTACCAAGTTAAACTGATAGCCTTCGTATTCGGCAGTTCCTTCCTTGGCGTCAACCGTTACTCCGGAATAGTTGCCTACACGCTCGTGGGCACCTGAGGCAAAATTGAACAGTGAGGTCTTACCGCAGTTGGGGTTGCCAACCAATGCCACGTTGATGACATGTCTTTTCTTTATTGCCGCCTCCTTAAGACGTCTGTCTGTCAGAGCCTGCTCGTCAGCATCATCACTGTTTATTATGTCTGTATCAAGTCTGAGGCTGTCTTGCTCATAAGCCAAGGCTTCCTCAGCCGACACTACCTCAATATGCTCAGCCTCACTATGTCGAAGGGACACCTCATATCCCATAATTTTATATTTGACAGGATCTTGCAAGGGTGCATTCTGCATTACCTCAACATCTTGCCCCTTGATGAATCCCATCTCAATGATTCGCTTGCGGAATCCTCCGTGACCGGCGACTTTCACAATGACACCGTGCTCACCTGTTCTGAGTTCAGATAACTTCATACCTTATATATAATGTGGTACAAAGATACTAAAATAATAGTCGTAATAGTTTCTATAAATGCTGTAATCAAAGAAAAATACCTATTAGTAGGTATGTATTTTCTTCGTAGGACTGATTTTTCATTAGTGTGTCTACACTCCGAAATAATCCTCAAGCTCTTTCTCGGCGCTGCCGTTCTCGTTAGGCAGGTCTTTTACGATGACCCCATGCTCAAGCAAAGCGATTCGGTTGCTGATGTCAATGGTATGCTGTAGGTTGTGGCTTGACACCAAGATAGTGGCATGATGGGTGTGCTGATAGTCGATAAGAGTCTTTTTCAACACGTTTTGTGATGTCGGATCAAGAAAATTGAATGGTTCATCGAGAATCACGAGCTTCGGATGGCTCAACATGGCGGCGATAATGCCAATCTTCTGTTTGTTGCCTGCGGAGAAATTGCGAATATATTTCTTTTGCCCGAGGATCTCACCAGCCATAAGTGATTCGAACTCTCCAATACGCTGATATACCTCCTCCTTACTCATGCCGTTGGTCTTACCGATAAACTCGAAGTATTCCTCTGGCATGAGGAAATCGATGAGGAAACTCTCGTCGATATGTGCGCCAGTGAAAGATTTCCATTCCTCTGATGTGGCAGGGTTGATGGTGGTTATACCATCGCCAGTCGCCACCTCTCTATACTCCACAGTACCTTCATCGGCTTTAATAAGGTCGAGCAGTAGTCGGAAAAGAGTGGTTTTGCCGGCGCCATTGTTGCCGACAAAACCAAGTATATCTTCCGATTCAATAGTGAAGGCAGGTATGTCTACGGCTGTCTTCTCACCAAAGGTCTTTTTAAGATTCTCTATATGAATGTTCATAGTAGTGTTATCTTAAATTCTTACCATGGCACTGTTTGAATTTCTTTCCACTGCCACAAGGACACGGGTCGTTAGGACGCGGCATCTTGTCCTTGACGATAGGAGTGTGGTTGACCTCACGGGCAGTCTCGCGCGTATCTTGATGAGCTGCGGCAACCTGTCCCGGGTCGTTGAGGTCATCTTTCTTTTCCTGATAGCGTTGTGAGCGCTCCTCAGGTGCAGCCTCCTGTACTTCCTGCTGCATCTCAGGAATCTGTCCGCGGGTAAGGATAGAGGCTGTGCGGTTGTTGATCTCATTCAACATATCATCCCAGAGCTTCACACTCTCCAGCTTGAAGATAAGCAATGGGTCTTTCTGCTCGTATGACGCGTTGCGCACGCTATGTTCCAGCTCATCCAGCTGACGGAGATTCTCCTTCCAGTTGTCATCGATGATATGTAGCATGATAACCTTCTCAAACTGTTTTACAACAGCTTTAGCCTCAGTGTCGTATGCTTCCTTTAGGTTACATGGGATGTTATACACACGTTTGCCGTCAGTAACCGGTACCATGATACGCTCATAGAGAGCTCCCTGATTCTCGTAAACCTGTTTGATGACAGGCCATGCCACCTCTTTGATGCGGTCAGTCTTACGGGTGAACGACTTCATAGCCTCATCGAAGGCCTTATCCGCAAGTTTCTCCTTGCTCTCGTTGATGAACTCCTCTTGTGTGAAAGGACATTCCATTGCAAGTATCTTTACAAAGTCTTCCTTGCAGTCTTGGTAGTCATTGTCCTGGACAATATTCACAACACGGTTCCAGATGGTGTTGGCGATATCCATTCCAATGCGCTCACCCATCAATGCGTGGCGGCGTTTCTCGTATATAACGGTACGCTGCTTGTTTTTCACGTCATCATACTCAAGCAAGCGCTTACGTATACCGAAGTTGTTTTCCTCTACTTTCTTTTGGGCGCGTTCTATACTCTTTGAAATCATCGGGCTCTCAATACGCTCACCCTCCTTGAAGCCAAGGCGGTCCATCACAGAAGCGATACGCTCTGACGCAAACAGACGCATCAGTTTATCTTCCAGTGACACATAGAATACCGATGAACCTGGGTCACCCTGACGTCCGGCACGACCACGCAGCTGACGGTCTACACGTCGGCTCTCATGACGCTCAGTACCGATGATGGCAAGGCCACCAGCCGCCTTCACCTCGTCGCTGAGCTTGATATCGGTTCCACGACCTGCCATGTTGGTGGCAATGGTGACGGCACCCAGCATACGAGTCTCTTCGCTAACCTCACCGGCAGGAATAGCCTCCTTTGTCTCAAGACTTTCCATCTGTGTCTGGTAACGGGTGGCGGTCAGCTTATCGCAGAAAGCGCGTCCGTCACTGGCTACCCATACCGTTCCCTCTGAACTCTTACCTGCCTCGGCAACGATGTCAGCCTCTTTCTGATGGAGCTTGGCATTGAGCACCTGATGTGGTATCTTGCGCATAGACAACATCTTGGAAAGCAACTCTGAAATCTCGACGGAGGTTGTACCGACAAGGGTAGGGCGTCCGTTGGCACGCATCTCTACAATCTCTTCTATAACGGCATTGTATTTCTCACGAGCGGTCTTGTATACACGGTCATCCAGGTCGTTACGAATGACAGGACGGTTGGTTGGAATCTCCACAACATCGAGCTTGTAGATATCCCAGAACTCACCAGCCTCGGTAGAAGCGGTACCTGTCATACCAGCCAGCTTATGATACATACGGAAATAGTTCTGCAGGGTGATAGTGGCATAGGTCTGGGTGGCAGCCTCAACCTTTACGTGCTCCTTAGCCTCCACAGCCTGATGGAGACCGTCGCTCCAACGGCGTCCCTCCATGATACGTCCCGTCTGTTCGTCAACAATCTTCACCTCACCGTCAATGACAACATACTCATCATCCTTATTGAACATGCAATATGCTTTGAGTAACTGTTGCAGGGTGTGTACACGCTCGCTCTGTATTCCATAGTGGTTGAGCAGCTCATCCTTTCGGTTTACACGCTCCTCGTCAGACAGTCCCGTCTCTGCCTCCAGTGCCGAGAGCTGGCTTGTGATGTCGGGCAGCACAAACAGCTGCTCGTCGTTGACCTGCTTCGACAGCCATGCCGTACCTTTGTCGGTAAGGTCGCAAGAGTTAAGCTTCTCATCAACGACGAAATACAAAGGCTCAACGGCTTTCGGCATCTCACGATTGTTGTTTGCCATGTAGAACTCCTCAGTCTTGAGCATGCCAGCCTTGATACCTTCCTCTGAAAGGTATTTGATGAGTGGTTTGTTCTTTGGCAGACATTTATAAGAGCGATAGAGTGCGAGGAATCCCTCTTCCTCCATGTTCTTGTCGTTGGTCTCCTGACCCTTGGTAATCAATTGCTTGGCGTCAGCAAGATATTTGGTAGCCAGTTGGCGTTGAACACCAACCAGGCGCTCAACCAATGGCTGGTATTCCTCGAACATCTGGTCATCGCCTTTCGGTACCGGACCAGAGATAATCAATGGCGTACGGGCATCGTCGATCAATACGGAGTCAACCTCGTCGACTATGGCATAGTTGTGCGCACGCTGCACGAGGTCGGCAGGAGATATAGCCATGTTGTCACGCAGGTAGTCGAAACCAAACTCATTGTTTGTACCGAACGTGATATCTGCCTGATATGCCTTGCGACGTTCCTCGGAGTTAGGTTGGTGCTTGTCTATACAGTCTACCGACAAGCCATTGAACATATACAACGGTCCCATCCATTCAGAGTCACGCTTGGCAAGATAGTCGTTCACGGTTACTACGTGTACTCCGTTGCCAGTCAGTGCGTTAAGGAACACCGGCAGAGTAGCCACAAGAGTCTTTCCCTCACCGGTAGCCATCTCTGCAATTTTTCCCTGATGCAGTACTACGCCACCGAAGAGCTGCACGTCATAGTGTACCATTTCCCATTTAAGGTCATTACCACCGGCAGTCCAGTGGTTGTGGTATATTGCTTTGTCGCCGTCAATGGTGATGAAGTCTTTCTTCGGGTCTGCAGCCAGTTGGCGGTCGAAGTCTGTAGCGGTGACAACAGTCTCCTCGTTCTCTGCGAAGCGTCGGGCCGTCTCCTTTACGATACTGAATGCTACAGGCATTACCTCATTGAGTGCTTTCTCGTATATCTCAAGTACTTCTTTGTCAAGTTTGTCAATCTGGTTGAAGATACTCTCACGTTCGTCAAGTGGTGTGTCCTCAATCTTTGCCTTCAGTTCTGCGATCTTAGCTTTTTGCTCTTTGGCTGAATCCTGTACATAAGTCTGTATCTCCTTAGTCTTGGCACGTAACTGGTCGTTGTCAAGTGCCTTTATTTCCGGATAAGCCTTTTTCACGCTTTCAACGAAAGGCTGAATAAGTTTCATGTCACGGGAAGATTTGTCCCCAAACAATGATTTTAGAAATTTATTGAAATTCATATCAATTAATAGTACTTTGTTATTCCCTTTTAATAAAACGGTGCAAATTTACGAAAAATATTCCGTAAACAAGCATCTCACACATTATTTATTTTTATATCTTTTCTATAATAACCTTTGACATGGCAATGTCTTAATAATATCTTTCGTGTTTGCAAATACTATGCCAGTATTACTTTTATGAATAAAAAAAGACGGATTCTCGATGAATCCGTCTTTTGTGATAGCTTTGAGATTACCTTTAGAGAATTGTCTTAACTGCCTCAAGCATACCCTTTTCCTTGATAAGGTCAAGGTCTTTCTTGACAAGCTCGGCAAGACCTGCGATATTATGGAGATCCTCACCCCAGATAAACTCTGCGCCAAGTACTCCGTCAGTAACCTTTTGGGTGTCACCTGTTGCCCAGAGTTCCTTCAGCAGATCCATGATCTTCTGGTCATCGTTAGGTACAATCTCGGCACCATCGGCACGTTTGCCACCCTTATAATAAGTAATGATAGCAGCAAGACCGAATACAAGTCCTTGTGGCAGTTCACCTTTGCGCTCCAGATATACCTTCACTCCTGGGAGGTCGCGAGCCTGGAACTTCGGGAAGCTGTTGAGCATAATACTTGTTACCTGATGGTCTACGAACGGATTGTTGAAACGCTCAAGGACGTCAGCGGCAAACTGCTTCAGCTCATCCATAGGGAGATTCAGTGTCTCCATCAACTCCTCGAACTGTACTTTATGGATATACTTGCCAAGAACCTCATGGTTGCAGGCATCGCGTACGATGTCTACGCCAGAGAGATATGTGACAGGTGAGAGCACGGTATGCGGACCGTTGAGCAGTGTCACCTTGCGCTCATGGTATGGCTTCTCGCTCTCAGCGATTAGCACGTGCAGTCCGGCCTTCTCTGCCGGGAACTCCTCACGCAGCTCCTCGCATGTCATGTTCTCTGCCTTCTCAATTACCCAGAGGTGGAATATCTCTGCCTGTACGACGAGATTGTCTTTGTAGCCAACCTTCTCCTGAATCTGTGCGATTTCCTTGCGTGGGAATCCTGGTACGATACGGTCGACGAGTGTTGCGCAAACATAGTTGTATTTGGTGAACCACTCTTTGAAAGCCTCATAGTCGGCTCCGAGGTCTTCTTTCCAAAGCTCAATATATTTGTAGATACACTCTTTCAGGTGATGACCGTTAAGGAAGATCAGCTCGCAAGGCATGATGATGAGTCCTTTCTTTGGGTCACCGTTGAATGTCTTAAAACGACGATAGAGCAGCTGTACGAGTTTGCCAGGATAGGAAGATGCCGGCGCGTCAGTAAATTTACATGTATCATCAAAGGCTATACCAGCCTCAGTGGTGTTGGAGATTACGAAACGGATTTCTGGTTGTTCTGCCAAAGCCATGAATGCTGCGTTCTGTGAATATGGGTTCAAGGCGCGGCTGATAACGTCAATACGCTCAAGAGTGTTGACAGCCTCGCCATTCTGGCGTCCCTGAAGATTCACATGATAGAGACAGTCCTGGCCATTAAGCCAGTCAACCATACCTCTTTCGATAGGCTGTACTACAACTACTGAGCCGTTGAAGTTAGTCTTCTGGTCCATGTTCCAGATAATCCAGTCAACGAATGCGCGCAAGAAGTTACCTTCACCAAACTGAATGATTCTCTCTGGCATCACGCTCTTTGGAGCGGTCTGCTTGTTTAATGCTTTTAAGTTTGCCATGATTTGTTAGTAATAAATATAGTTTATATCTTTTCTGCAAAGATAGTAATAAAGAATGAGAATCGAAAAAAAGATGAGAGGATTTTCAGTTAATTAAACGTAAACCTTTGCAGAGCGACTATTCATGATGGTATGGCTCACCCTTGATAATGGTGCAAGCGCGATAGAGCTGTTCGGTGAATACCATACGTACCATCTGGTGAGAGAATGTCATCTTTGACAGTGACACTTTCCCGTTGGCACGTTGATACACAGCAGGGGAGAAGCCGTAGGGTCCTCCAATGACAAACACCAATCGTCGCACGGTGTTTTGCTGTTTCTGTAGCCACTGTGCAAACTCAATGCTCCTGAACTCCTTTCCGTGCTCATCAAGGAGAATTACAGTGTCTGATGGCTGGAGAAACTTAAGAATACTTTCGCCCTCAAGCTTTTTCTGCTGCTCCTCCGACATGCTTTTGTTGTTCTTCAAGTCGGGTATGACGGTAATGGAGAATGGCATATAGTGGGAGATGCGCGCCACATAGTCCTCTATTACAGCTATAAAGTGCTTGTTTACGGTCTTGCCGACAACAATCAGTTCCGCCTTCATTGCTCGTCTTCGTTGATGTTATACTCATCCTTACGCTTGGGATTCATAGGAAACCACCCTTTCTCCACTCGCTTTTTCTGTGCGAACAGCTCACCTATGCCCCAAAGAAATGATGCGCCCGTAACTCCAAGGATTGATGATATGATGACATTCTCAATGCAGAATGCCAGTCCTATGCAGACCAAGCCAATTAAAAGATATATCCACCAGAGCTTAGTGCCAGTATAATATTCTGTCTTAATAACGAGAGGATGACATATACCAATGATAAAAAATGTACATGCCGCTATAATAATACCTGTGAAATAAATCTCCATTGATGTCTTTAAAGTAGAAATCCCGACTCTCACCGGAGAATCGGGATTCTATTGTTTGTTTGGAATAGTTTTGTTTAATTGTTTTGAGTGCTTTATGCCTCAGGTATAACATTGACAACACTCTTGTTGAACTTACCCCTGTGGAACTCTACGGTACCATCAACAAGTGCAAACAAAGTGTCATCCTTACCTATACCTACGTTCTTACCTGGGTTGTGACGTGTACCACGCTGGCGAACGATGATGTTACCTGCGATACATTTCTGTCCACCCCAAATCTTAACGCCTAATCTCTGTGAAGCTGACTCACGGCCGTTCTTTGAACTACCAACACCTTTTTTATGTGCCATTTCTTGTCCTCCTTTTTAAGCGATTACTGATTTAACTTCAATCTGGGTAAACTGCTGGCGATGACCGTTCTTTTTACGATAATCCTTACGGCGTTTCATCTTGAATACGATGACCTTCTCGCCTTTTACCAGTGGGTTGATTACCTCAGCTACTACCTTAGCGCCTTCTACGGTTGGCGCACCTACCGTGACAGCACCCTCATTGTCTACGAGGAGTACCTTGTCAAACTCAACAGACTGGCCTGCCTCCGCATTCTGGATGTGGTTGACAAAGAGCTTCTTTCCCTGCTCTGCCTTGAACTGTTGACCGTTAATTTCTACAATTGCGTACATTTTAATATATTGTAAACGGTTTTTTCTGCCAGGCGTCCGACGTTGTGCCAGCTCTTCACTAAGCCCGAACAGACTAAATAATTTCTATTTTATTGGCTCAAACAGCCAAATCGGATGCAAAATTACACATTTTACTTCGTAATTTCGTATCTAATCGTATGTACTTGTGTGATATTTAAGATTATTTAATGCTTTCTGGAATAAGTAACCTACTAAAATCAGTTTTTATCAAATACCCTGTTGAGGTATTTGCCGGTATAGCTTTGAGAGCATTTCGCAACCTCCTCTGGAGTGCCGGCACATACTATCTCTCCTCCTTTGTTTCCGCCTTCCGGTCCGAGGTCAATGATATAATCGGCACATTTGATAATCTCGAGATTGTGCTCAATTACTATTATGGAATGTCCGCGATTGATTAGCGAAGTAAAGGCATTAAGCAGTCGTTTGATATCGTGGAAGTGCAGACCGGTGGTTGGCTCATCGAAGATAAACAGTGACGGCTCCTGTCGTTCCTGTCCTATGAAATACGCCAATTTGACACGTTGGTTCTCTCCGCCAGAGAGTGACGATGAGTTCTGTCCGAGTTTGATATATCCCAGTCCGACATCCTCCAACGGCTTTAATCTGTCTACGATAGCTTTCTTCTCATATCTCTGGAAGAATGTGATAGCCTCCGACACTGTCATGTTAAGCACGTCGTTGATATTTTTCTCATGGAAGCGTACCTCAAGGATGTCTTTCTTGAACCGTTCGCCATGACACTCCTCACATTCCAGTACAAGGTCAGCCATAAACTGCATCTCCACGGTGATGACACCGGCGCCTTTGCACTCCTCACATCTGCCACCCTCGGCATTGAAGGAGAAATATTGTGGACTGAATCCCATCTGTTTTGACAGTGCTTGCTCGGAATAGAGCTGTCGTATGGCATCGTATGCCTTTACGTACGTGGCTGGGTTTGACCGTGTGCTCTTGCCGATAGGGTTCTGGTCGACGAACTCCACATGCTTTATTTGTTGCCAGTCGCCCTCTAATCCAAGATATTCGCCTGGAATGTCGGCAACCTCATCCAAGTGACGTTTTAATGCAGGGTAGAGGATGCCCTTTACCAATGATGACTTTCCTGATCCGGACACACCTGTAATAACGTTCAGTACATTAAGCGGGAACTTTACGTTGATGCCTCTAAGGTTGTTCATTCTACAGCCCTTCAGCTCAATGGCGAGGTTCCATGGTCTGCGTGTCTTGGGAATCTCTATAGTCTCATTACCTGTAAGGTATCTCACGGTGTGGCTGTTTGGAAAATCCTTTAATATATCCTTACTGGAAATTGAATTCCAGTTACCTTCAAACACGATTTCCCCGCCAAGGCGTCCCGCATCCGGTCCCACGTCAATGATATAGTCTGCTGCCCGCATGATATCCTCGTCGTGCTCTACCACAATAACAGTGTTGCCCTGTTCTCTCAATTCCTTGAGTACATGTATAAGTCTTTCAGAGTCTCTGCTATGAAGTCCAATAGACGGCTCATCGAGGATATATAGTGAGCCGACGAGAGAGCTTCCAAGTGATGTGGTCAGGTTTATGCGCTGGCTCTCACCGCCAGACAAAGTGTTTGACGGACGGTTGAGGGTAAGGTACCCCAGTCCCACGTCAAGGAGAAACTGAAGTCTGTTCTTTATCTCAGTAAGAAGGCGTTTGCCCACTTCGGCTTCATGCTCATCCAATGGCAGGTTGTCAAACCATTCCTTCAGATATTTTACCGGCATCTCCACCAGTTCAGTGATGCTTTTGCCGTTGATCTTTACGTAAGTAGCCTCTTTCTTCAGGCGTGTACCCCGGCAGTCAGGACAAATCGTCTTTCCTCTGTAGCGGCTCATCATGACACGATACTGAATCTTATATTGATTTTCCTTTACCATGTGGAAGAAAGAGTCAATAGACACTTGCTCGTGAATATCTTTTGATTTGTCGCTGGGGAGACCATGCCACAACATGTCTTTCTCTTTCTGTGTCAGCTCAAGATAAGGTTTGAATATCGGGAAGTCATCCTTGGCAGCTCTCCGGCAGAACTCCTCACGCCATATACCCATCTTCTCACCGTGCCAACATTGCACGCAACCATCGTAGACAGAAAGTGTGGAGTTCGGTATGACCAGTTTCTCATCAATGCCGATAATGCTGCCAAATCCCTCACAAGTGGGACAAGCCCCGAGTGGTGAGTTGAAAGAGAACATATTGTCATTTGGCTCCTCAAAGGTGATACCGTCAGCCTCGTATTCCATTGAGAAGTCATATGCGATATTTGATGGCAGGAATATAAGTCTGCATGTCCCATGTCCCTCATAGAAAGCTGTCTCACAGGAGTCCGTGAGACGTGAGATACTGCTTTTCTCGTCATCCACAGACATTCTGTCGATTACCAGATACAGATTGTCTGCCTTGACCTGCTCCGGCGACATCTGTCCGAGGAACTCGTCGATGCGCCAGAAATTAGAAGAGTCATCGGTGGCAGGGATATGAGATGTACCTTGATAGAATATACGTGTATAGCCCTGTTGTATCTCCATCTCCAGCTGGTGCTGAAGAGTACGTCCCTCGGGAATGATAAGAGGAGCGAGCACACAGAACCTTGTACCTTTGGAAAATGATAGCACACAACGGATAATGTCATCCGTTGTGTGCTTCCTTACTTCTTTTCCGCTTATTGGTGAAAATGTCTTTCCTATGCGGGCATACAATAGCCGCATATACTCATAGATTTCTGTAGATGTCCCTACGGTGGAACGAGGGTTACGGGAAATAACTTTCTGTTCAATGGCTATGGCTGGTGGGAGACCTTTTATAAAGTCACATTCCGGCTTTGACATTCTTCCCATGAACTGTCGCGCGTAGGAGGACAGGCTCTCCACATATCTGCGTTGTCCTTCTGCATATAAGGTGTCGAATGCCAGTGATGATTTTCCGGAACCAGACACACCGGATATTACAACCAGTTTGTTATGTGGAATGTTGACGCTTATATTCTTTAGGTTGTTTACCCTTGCGCCTTTAACCTCGATGTATCCTTTTTCCGTCTTGTCCATAGTCTCCCTTAGCCAACAAAATCAGAGCTTTGTGATTATTCGCCCTTCAATTGCTTGTCCATATTCTCCGCAGCTCGCCTGCCATCACCCATGGCGAGGATTACGGTAGCACCGCCGCGTACGATGTCACCGCCGGCAAAAATCGTAGGACGTGAGCTTTGCATACCTTCATTGACGGCAATAGTGTTCTTACGTCCAAGCTCAAGACCCTTGACAGACTTCGGGACAAGAGGATTTGGAGACACGCCTACTGCGACAACAACCTGGTCTACTTCCAGCTCAACGGTCTTTCCCTCCACGGGAACAGGAGAGCGTCGTCCGCTGGCATCAGGCTCGCCGAGTTCCATCACCTGTAGTATGGCAGCACATACCGCGCCATTCTCGTCGGCTTTGTACTCAATAGGATTATGTAATGTCAGGAAGGTAATACCCTCTTCCTTAGCATGCTTTACCTCCTCAAGACGTGCCGGCATCTCCGCCTCACTTCGCCTATAAACCAATGTGACATCAGCACCGAGACGTTTTGCGGTACGACATGAGTCCATAGCAGTATTGCCGCCACCGACAACAAGTACTTTCTTACCCAAGTTGATAGGAGTGTCTGTCGTTGGGTTGGCAGCGTCCATGAGGTTTACACGTGTGAGATATTCGTTGGAAGACATGATGTTTATAGCGTTTTCACCAGGGATGTTCATGAAGTTAGGAAGTCCGGCACCAGATCCAACGAAGATTCCCTTGAAACCCTGTGCCTCCAGTTCATCAATACTGATGGTCTTGCCTACGATAACATCCGTTTGGAAGTGTACACCCATCTTGCGTAGGTTTTCTATCTCGACGTCAACAATAGCATTTGGCAGACGGAACTCTGGAATACCGTATTTCAATACGCCACCGATCTCATGCAAGGCCTCGAAGACATATACGTCATAGCCTTTCTTTACCATGTCACCCGCAAAGGATAATCCGGAAGGACCAGAGCCGACAACAGCTATCTTGATACCATTTGCCGGTGCTAACTCTGGTAAAGAGATGTTTCCGCTCTCACGCTCATAGTCAGCGGCAAAACGCTCCAGATAGCCAATAGCCACGGCTGGCTCGTTCATCTTCAGGTGAATACATTTGCTCTCACACTGTTTTTCCTGAGGACAAACACGTCCACAGACAGCTGGCAAGGCAGAGGTGTGTTTCAATACCTTTGCGGCGGCAAGGAACTCGCCACGTTCAATATTCTTGATGAAAGATGGAATATTGATGTTTACCGGACAGCCTTCCACACAAGTAGGCTTGGCACAGTCAAGACAGCGCTTAGCCTCAAGGAGTGCCATCTCTGGTGTCAGACCAATGTTGACCTCTTCGGTACGAGTAGTCGCGCGGTAAACTGGATCCAACTCCGGCATCTTCACTCGCTCTATCTGGGTGCGCTCCTTCGGTTTCATTGATTTGCGCAGCTCAGCACGCCATTCTGCATTGCGATCTGTGAGTGTCGCGATGTCAGTGTCTTGTGCGTTTTGTGTCTCTCCGGAATCTCCGGCTTGTCTGGAGTCTTTTGGCTTCTCTTGGCTTTCAGAGTCATTGGCAAGATGGTCTTCAAAGTGCTCAAGCTCTTCTTGCTCAGCACGCTTGAATGTTCCCATGCGTTTGAACATCTCGTCCCAGTCTACTAACGCTCCGTCAAACTCAGGACCGTCGATACATACGAATTTTGTCTTACCGCCAATAGTGAGACGGCAGGCGCCACACATGCCAGTGCCGTCAACCATAATAGTATTCAGTGACACCTCACATGGAATATTGTATTTCTGTGCGGTGAGGTTAGAGAACTTCATCATGATAGGAGGTCCGATAGCAAAAATCTTATCGACATGCTCTTCCTGTTGGATAAATTTCTCTATGCCAACGGTAACCACGCCTTTCTCACCATAAGAGCCGTCATCTGTCATGATTATAACCTCATCAGAAGATTCCCTGACTTTATCCTCGAGAATAATCAAATCCTTGCTTCTTCCCGCAAGAACAGAGAGGACACGGTTGCCTGCGGCCTTCAATGCCTGTATAATTGGCAGCATAGGAGCAACGCCGACACCACCTCCGGCACATACGACGGTACCGAAGTTCTCGATATGTGTCGGATTTCCAAGCGGTCCAACCACGTCGGTGACGAAGTCACCAGGGTTCAAGTCACACAGTTTGATACTTGACAAGCCTACTTTCTGCACAACGAGTGTGATAGTACCCTTTTCAATGTCTGCGTCAGCGATTGTAAGCGGCATGCGCTCACCTTTCTTTCCCACACGTACGATTACGAAGTTACCTGCCTTACGGCTTTTTGCAATTAGCGGAGCCTCTATTTCAAAGAGAAACACTTTCTCTGAGAATTGCTCCTTACGGATAATCTTATTCATCTTGTTCGGTATTTCTGTTAAATGAATGCTGCAAAGATAGTAAAAAATGGAATAATGGAAAAACGAATGACAGAAAAAGTTACCTTTTTACGGTGAACTGTCCTATTCTGTGCGTTATTCCTTTCTTATTCAGACTTCTGATAATATAGACTCCATTAGGAACATTACGGATATCAATGCTTTTCCTGTTGTATGGCATTGTAGCGATGATAGAGCCTTGCAGAGTCTCTATGGTAATGTATTTGGCATCAAGCACATTGCCGTCATCAGGCATCTGAAGAGTATTACCGTCGTTCTTCAGCATCCTTCTGCCATTGCCTCTTGCTTTCTGGAAGCTTTGAGTTGGTTCACTCTCATTACCGTAGCGGTCCATAGCTGTGACTGCATAGAACATCTCCTCACCAACACCAACGGTAATAGTGTTGCCGGTATAGCGTTGCCTTATCAAATTCCTGCCGTCGTTAATGTCTACAGGGTAGTGCTTGGATGCATATATATTATAATAAGGTGACACACCTGTCCATGACAATTGTGTGCTATTTCCATATTCTACATTGAAATCCGATGGAGCTGTAGGCTTTGATACCTTATACCATGTCATTGGTGGGACGAGGGCAGGGTAGAGATCTACGTATCTACATACGTAATTGTATATTCCCTTCGTGTTATCCGTGAAAAACTTACTTCTGAAATACGTATGTCCCAGACCTAACTGGCGTAGTACATGCAACTCGCGTGAGACGTCTGACAGTTGCCATTTCCCCTCTCTTGGGTCAAGGAAATAGATCCCAAGTCCGGGAGCTACCATCTTGCCATAAGAATAGTTTGCCCAGTCGGCAGCGAATGGGAAAAACTGGTCATTGCGGAAATACATCATTGGATAGAGCTGATCCATCAGTCCGTCGCGGAGCCATCCTTGTGCGTCTTGACACACAGCGTGCCATGCGTTCCATCCATGTGAGGAATATCTGCTGAGGTCGGAGAATTTTCCCACTGGCGAGCAACTCATCTTTACCCATGGCTTCTGCTCCTTTACTGCTTTGTTGATGGCTTGGACAATACGGGTGATATGCTCTCTTCCTTGTGAGCGTGATACTGTTATCTTCCATGTCTCAGGATAGCGTATATAGTCCAGATGTATTCCGTCAATGTCATAATTTCTTGTTATCTCTGCGCATATCTTTGCAAGATAAGGGGCAGTTCCAGGATGTTCGGGATTAAGATAACCCTCATCGCCAATCTTTCGTACCAGCTCAGGGTGAGTACTTCGTAAATGCTTACATCCCGCTTTGTTCCATTTCCCTATTGGGATGGTGACTACCCACGCATGGCACTCCATGCCCCTGCGGTGACACTCCTCTATGGCAAACTTAAGAGCGTCATATCCCGGTGATACACCAGGGTTACCAGACAGGCAACCGTCCCATGGCTCTATTACAGACGGATATATAGTTGTTGCTCTCACACGTGTCTGTATCAACACAGTATTTATATTTGCCCTTTGCAGTTGGTCAAGAATATTACGTAATTCCTGTTTCTGCTTCTCTACAGACTCAGGTGAGCTTTGCCTTGCGAAGGAGTGAGGCCAGTCAATTCCTCCTATTGTAGTGAGCCACATTGCCCTTATCTCATACTTTGGAGAGTGGAAAATTGCCAAGTCGCCGCTCTCGGTCTGAGCTTTTGTGGCAAGTGGGAAGATACATAGAAAAGAAAGAATGTAGGATATATATATAATGAATTTATTCATAACAGGTGAATTTTCGGGCAAAGGTACAATAATATATTAAGAATTACGAATGAAGAGTTGAAAATTATTTGTTTAAATCATAAAATAGTTGTACATTTGCATCGTTTTATAGAATATACTAATATGATATCATTTGCAATATCCCTTCTTGCCCTCGTCCTTGGCTATGTGCTATATGGACGTTTCGTGGAAAGAGTATTCTCCCCAGACAATCGACCTACTCCTGCCGTAACAATGGCTGATGGAGTAGATTATGTGGCTATGCCTAATTGGAAAGTATTCATGATCCAGTTTCTTAACATCGCGGGAACAGGGCCAATCTTTGGTGCAATAATGGGTGCCTGGTATGGTCCATACGCATATTTGTGGATTGTTATTGGATGTATTTTCGCAGGAGCGACGCATGACTACCTTAGCGGAATGCTGTCTTTGCGTAATGGCGGAGCAAGTCTTCCCGAACTCATTGGCAAGTATCTTGGTAAGACGACCAAGACCATAATGTTGGTGTTCTCGGTCTTTCTTCTTGTTATGGTCGGAGTGGTGTTTGTGTATAGTCCGGCATTGCTTTTGGGTGACATGGCAGGCTCTGTAATCACATGGGTAGTAGTAATCTTTTTATATTACATACTTGCGACGATGTTGCCAATCGACAAGATTATCGGAAAGTTCTATCCGTTATTTGCCATCGCTTTGCTTTTTATGGCATTGGCATTGCTTGTGGTACTGTTCATTAAAACTCCAGATATACCAGAGATATGGAGTAATCTTGATATGTGCAACAGGAATGAGCCACAGTCGTTGTTAGGTACGGCTGCATTCTTCGAGAAGAACCCTATATTCCCATGTCTCTTCCTTACCATTGCATGTGGAGCTATCAGTGGCTTCCATGCGACGCAGAGTCCATTGATGGCTCGTTGCATGAAAGAAGAGAAGGCCGGTCGTCCTATTTTCTATGGCTCTATGATAACAGAAGGTTGCGTGGCTCTGATCTGGGCTACGGTGTCATCATATTTCTTCTATTATGGAGGCTGGAAGGAAGTCGCAGACCCGCAGGTTGTGTCTGCGTTCCTGGCACAAGCAGGAGAGCCTGGAGGAAAGACCCTTATTCAGTTCTTCTCCGCACCGAAGGTAGTTGAGATAATCTGCTCTGGATGGTTGGGTGTCTTTGGAGGTGTTCTTGCCGTTATCGGAGTGGTTGCGGCACCGATTACCAGTGGTGACACCGCATTTAGGAGTGCCCGACTGATTATTGCCGAGGCTTTACATATTGACCAGAAGTCGATAGCGAAGAGATTCCTGATTGCCATTCCAATGTTTCTTGCATCCCTTGCCTTGTTGATATGGCAGATGGAGAACCCTGATGGCTTTAATGTGATATGGCAATATTTCGGGTGGGCAAACCAAACCTTAGCAGTATTTACTCTATGGATGCTCACAGTATATCTGGCACAAAATAAGAAACCGTTTGTCATTACGCTGATACCGGCATTGTTTATGACAGTGGTATGTTCCACATTCCTTTTCGTTAGTCAGCAGGCATTAGGCTTAAACCAGACAATAGGATATGGCATAGGTGGTGTCATCTTGGTAACGGCATGTGTGTGGTTCTTTGTGTGGTATCGCAGGAGTATTGTAGCAAATGATATGATAGATTAATATTATAAAATGTATAGATATGAGAAAGAAAGTCGCGCTGTTTGTCGCAGCATTTTTAATGACGCTGGCTGCTAATGCGCAGTTCCAGCAAGGGAAAGGTTATATCGGGGCATCGCTGACAGGTCTCGATCTGAACTACAATGGTCTTAACGGATTTAACCTTGGAGCAGAGGCAAAGGCTGGATATTTGTTCTCTGATAACTTAATGCTTCTTGGCATGGCTGCTTACCAGCATAACGGCAGCGAGGGCGTGCCGGACTATTTTATGGCAGGTGCGGGTTTACGTTACTACATTGTTCAGAATGGTTTGTATCTTGGTGTCAATGGAAAGTATGTGCATGCAAACACAAACTATAACGATGTGTTGCCAGGTGTTGAGGTAGGTTATGCCTTCTATATCAACCGTTCGGTTACGATAGAGCCGGCTATCTATTACGACCAGTCGTTAAAGAAGCACAGTGATTACTCTACTATAGGTGCGAAGATTGGTCTGGGTATCTATCTTTTTGACGATTGATGACCCAGCAATTCCCATCGCAACTGTTAGAGAAGGCAGTTAACGAGTTTTCTAAGTTACCAGGCGTTGGACGCAAGACGGCTCTTCGCTTGGTTCTTTATCTGCTCCGTCAGTCTCCAGAAGAGGTGGAGCGATTTGTTGACGCCGTCTCTGATATGAGGCGCGAGATAAAGTATTGCAAATGTTGCCATAATATCAGTGATACCGAGCTGTGTCCTATCTGTACGGATGAGCGCAGAGACAGCACAACGGTGTGTGTCGTTGAGAATATTCAGGATGTGATGGCAATAGAGAACACCCAACAATATCATGGACTCTATCATGTCCTTGGCGGAGTAATCTCTCCCATGGACGGTATCGGTCCGGCTGATTTGGAAATTGACTCATTAGTGGAGCGTGTAGAACGAGGTGGTGTGGACGAGGTCATCTTGGCTTTGGCAAGTACCATGGAGGGAGATACGACTAATTTCTATATCAGCAGAAAATTGCCACAAGACAAAGTGCGTCTAAGTATCATTGCCCGTGGAATATCGGTAGGTGACGAGCTGGAATATACCGATGAGGTTACACTTGGCAGAAGTATCATAAACCGAACACCGTTCGGGTAATGTGGAGTAATCTGCCGTACTGGAAATATTGAAGGAAATGGACAAGACACAGAAGATTTTGAAAATACTAATGTTTGGTTCCCTGGCACTTTCGTTGCTGATAGTTGTCTTATACGAGTTTGACATTCTGGCACCTGGGGCATGGGAGCAAGACCGCTCATTGGTATTTGTGCTGACGACAGTGATGGAGCTTGTCACGATATGTTTTATACCTCTGTCATTGTATATGTTTAAGATCGATATGGTGCATCGCTTACTAACTTCTGATAAGGAGCAGGCTCCGTCAAAGCTCCTTTTATGGGGGGCAGTGCGTATGTTGATGTTGTGTCTGCCAATGATTCTTAATACATTGTTTTATTATTTGACAGGATTGTCAGTCTCTTTTGGCTATATGGCTATTATATTGTTACTGTGCCTTTTGATGGTCTATCCCTCAAGGACGAGATGCTTTCAAGAGACAGAGACCGACAATAACGATAACAAAGAATAGAGTTCAAACGTGAAACTGAGCATTATTATAGTAAACTACAATGTCAAGTACTATGTGGAACAGTGCTTGAACTCAGTTTTACGTTCAGTTAAAGGTATTGAGGCAGAGGTAATAGTTGTTGACAACCATTCTAAGGATGGTTCGGTAGAGTACTTGAAAAGCCATTTCCCAGAGGTGAATGTGGTAGCGTCTAATCACAATCTCGGTTTTGCGCGAGCCAATAACATTGGTATACGTCAGAGCCAAGGCGAGCTGATACTATTGCTGAATCCTGATACTTTTGTCGGTGAGCAAACAATAAAGAAGTCGGTGGAATTCATAGAGTCACATGATGACATCGGAGCTTTAGGAGTGAGGATGTTGTGTGTTGACGGCAGCGCGGCTAAGGAGTCGCGACGTGGCATGCCGACACCAATGACGGCGTTCTATAAGATGATAGGTCTTTGCAACCGTTTCCCTAAGAACAAACGCTTTGGACATTATTATCTGGGTACGCTGCCATGGGATGAGCCGGTGAATATAGAAGTGGTTAGTGGCGCTTATTGTATGGTACGCCGCTCCACCTTGGATAAAGTAGGTTTGCTTGATGAGGAATTCTTCATGTACGGAGAAGACATCGACCTCAGTTTTAGGATTCTGAAGGGTGGCTTTAAAAACTGGTATATTCCTGCTAATATATTACATTACAAGGGAGAGAGCACGCAGAAATCATCATTTAAATATGTGCATGTTTTCTATGACGCAATGCTTATATTCTTCCGTAAGCATTATAGCCATCTGAGTTTCTGGCTTAGTATTCCGATAAAAACCGCGGTCTACCTTAAGGCAACTGTTGAGCTCTTTAGAATGGTATCCAATAAGATTTATAAGTCTTTGGGCTTCTTCCCGTCTAATATCAGAATACCAGAGTATATTTTCTTAGGCGATGAGGAGGCTATAGGACAATGTAAGGTAATTGCCCGTAGCAATGGCTTGTCAGGGCGCTTTTTTGTTGCCGATAGCCATTCACATCCAAATGGGCATCTGGATTTGGCTGACCCTGACTCCGGGAAGTCACTTGTCTCAGTATTAGACACGCAACGTACATGGTATCTGATAGTATACGACTCAGACTCTTACAGCTATGACCAGATCTTGGATATTTTCAGCCGGAAGCCAATGAGCAGAGTGACACTGGGTACATATAACCGCAAATCGAAAGCAATCATAACTTGTGAGGAGATAATAGTATGATTTCCCTTCGTGCTATGGAACCGGATGACTTAGACCTTCTCTATAAGGTAGAGAACGATCAGGAGCTATGGGAGGTCGGAGCAACTAACGTCCCATATTCAAAGGCATTGTTGCGTGACTTTATAATGAATGCCACGGGAGATATCTATACAGACAAACAAGTAAGATTAATTGTCGAAGATGACTTTGGAAATGTCGTTGGATTAGTCGATCTGGTTAATTTTAATCCAAGGCATCTCAGGGCTGAGGTCGGTATTGTTGTACTTAAAAACTATCGTAATCAAGGCATAGCTACAGAGGTACTTGCAAAACTTACCTCTTATGCTTCTGATTTCTTACATCTCAGACAACTTTACGCGTGTATAGATGCAGGTAACGAGGTGTCTCTTAGGCTCTTTAAAAAATCAGGTTTTATAGAGTCAGGCACGCTACACCAATGGTTGCGAGCTAAAGAAGGGTATCATAAGGCTATTTTAATGCAATATCTGTGTGTTAATAATTGCTAATTAGGAAATAATTCTTATCTATAGATGCTCTTTTCTTAAAGTTTTATATTACCTTTGCAACCGCAAATCAGAAAGGTGCGTTAGTTCAGCCTGGTTAGAATGCCTGCCTGTCACGCAGGAGGTCACGGGTTCGAGTCCCGTACGCACCGCTTTGTTTGCAGAAAAGACCAAAGGTGCGTTAGTTCAGCCTGGTTAGAATGCCTGCCTGTCACGCAGGAGGTCACGGGTTCGAGTCCCGTACGCACCGCAGAAAGCTATCCGAAAGGATGGCTTTTTTATTTAGTATGTGTTAAAATGCGAGTTTCTCCAGTCTGTTTCTAAGTTGCCCAGCTTCCGACTTACGTATTGCAAGCTTTATCTCACAGGTGTTGTCATATATCTGTGAGACAATGCGTGGTGACATATCCTTGACGATGCGCATAACATCGTTCATCATAGGGTAGGAGAATGTATAGGTAATAATCTCCTCTACTTGTCTTGTTACTATTTGGGAGTGGGCTATGGCATCGGCGGCAGCCTCCCGATATGCGACAATCAGTCCGCTTGTTCCGAGGTTTACTCCGCCATAGTATCGTACAACCACAATCAGTATATCTGTCAACTCGTTGGAGTTGATTTGTCCGAGAATAGGTTTGCCGGCAGTGGAACTTGGTTCTCCATCGTCATTGGCACGGAACTCATTCCGGTCTGCGCCAAGCATATATGCATAGCATACGTGGCGTGCGTCATAGTATTTCTTTCTGTATGAGGCAAGGATGTCCTTTATCTCCTCAACAGTGGTGACATAATGGGCAAAAGCGAGGAATTTACTACGTTTCTCAGTGTAGTATCCCTCGCTTATTTGATTTGTTATTGTTTTATATTCGTCTGTCATACAAGTTTGTGAATCACAAGTCCTGAGCGAAGCTTCGGTTCAAACCATGTTGCCTTTGGCGGCATGATCTTTCCACTGTCTGCAATATCCATAATCTGTTGCATGGAGACAGGATAAAGGGCAAGTGCCGCACGCATCTCACCGCTGTCAACACGGCGCTTAAGCTCTCCGAGCCCACGTAGTCCGCCAACGAAGTCAATGCGCTTACTTGACCGTAGGTCTCCTATATTCAGGATCTCGTCAAGGATCAGACGTGAGGAAATGTCAACATCGAGCACTCCAATAGGGTCATTATTGTCGTATGTACCCTCCTTGGCAACGAGTGAGTACCAATGCTCATCAAGGTAAAGTGAGAACTCATGCAGCTTGGCAGGCTTGTATATATTTGTACCCTTGTCTTCTACTGTAAAGTTTTTCTTCAGAGCCTCGATGAATTGCTCTGAAGTAAGACCGTTGAGGTCTTGCACTACGCGGTTGTAGTCAAGGATAGTCAACTGGCTTGCCTGAAAGCAAACAGCCATGAAGTAATTGTATTCCTCGTCGCCACGGTGGTTAGGGTTCTGCTTTGCCTTCTCAGCACCAACGAGAGCTGCGGCAGCCGACCGATGATGGCCGTCGGCGATATAGAGGCTTGGCATTTTCCTGAATTCTTCAGTGATAGTCGCAATGTCGTCGTCGTCGGTGACACACCAGAACTGATGCCGGAAACCGTCGATTGGTGCAATGAAGTCGTACTCCGGTTCACTGGCGGCGTAGCGCATGATAAGGGTGTTGAGCACTTCATTGTCAGGATATGCGAAGAACACCGGTTCGATGTTGGCATTGTTTACCCGTACATGCTTCATCCTGTCTTCTTCCTTGTCGCGGCGTGTCAGCTCATGCTTCTTTATCACACCCGTCATATAGTCATTGACATATGCGCCAACAACTAAGCCGTATTGTGTCTTGCCGTTCATGGTTTGGGCATAGATGTAGTATTGTTCCTTCTCATCCTGCACAAGCCATCCTTTGTCCTGAAACATCTGGAAATTCTCCGCAGCCTTCTCATATACGCGAGGATCGTACTCGCTCGTTCCCGGCTCGAAGTTTATTTCCGGTTTAATGATGCGATAAAGACTCATCTCATTGTTACCAGCCTCCTCGCGTGCTTCCTCAGAATCAAGGACGTCATAAGGGCGGCTTTCAATTCTCTCTACCAGGTTCTTTGGGGGTCTGATACCCTTGAAAGGTTTTATGATTGCCATATTATACAAAGTTTATTAAATTGTTTACAAAGATATGGATTTATTTTGTAAATACCAAACTTTGAAGTATTTTTGCATTTTGAATTTTGAAGAAAAAGGAAAAGAGATGAAAAGGAAACTAATAATATTGCTTTTGTCTGTTCTTACATTAAGCATGCAGGCGCAGGAAAGCGTTTGGACAAAAAACTCACCCTTCAGGTGCAGGATCGACAATGAGGAATATCATGTCTGGATGACGATAGACTTTATAGATAACAGTATAAAGATTCCATTGCAGGAGGAGATTTTTGGAAATGTACCCGGATATATCGGTTCGACAAAGGATACCCGCAAGTGGATCATTACCGATGCCGAAGTAAAAGACAATGTTGCCACACTGTCAATTATCAATGACTACGGCTCGGAAGACCTTACCGCTACTCTGACCTTAAACAAAGACGGTTCTTATACCCTTAAGCAGGAAGACGGCGCCACTATAAAAATGGTGGAGAACCGCAAATGGGTTAAATTGCCGAAGAAGCTTGTTTTTAAGTCAAAGTAATGAAAAGAAAAGCACCTAAGAAATATGCTTAATACAGGAGTAATGACCTCTAATGCCGATTTTCTGTCGCAGCTTAATGACTCACAGCGTGCCGCCGTGGAGTTTGTTGACGGACCGTCACTTGTAATAGCTGGCGCAGGCTCAGGAAAGACACGTGTCCTTACCTATAAGATAGCTTTTTTGCTACAACAAGGCATGAAACCATGGAACATCTTGGCGCTGACATTCACCAATAAGGCAGCCAAGGAGATGAAAACACGTATCGGCGGATTGGTTGGAGAGGCAGGTTCACAGTATCTTCAGATGGGAACGTTCCACTCCGTCTTTTCCAGGATTTTGAGAATTGAGGCTGAGCACATAGGGTATAATGCCAACTACACCATCTATGATGAGACAGACTCCCGCTCATTGATTAAGAATATCATCAAGGGATTGAATCTTGATGAGAAGAAATACAAGCCGGCAACGTTACACAACAGGATCTCGATGGCTAAGAACCATCTTATCTCTTCTGCCGATTATGCTTTGGACAGAAGTGCCCTTCAGCGTGATGCGGAAACGCGGATGCCCGAAATAAGTATGATTTACAGTGCTTATCAGGCTCGTTTGGAGCAGGCAAACGCAATGGACTTTGATGATCTTCTTATGAACACATACCGACTGTTCCGTGACAATGATGACATACGCCGTAAATATGCCGAACAATATCAGTTCGTACTCGTCGATGAGTATCAGGATACAAACTTCGCACAGCAGTCCATAGTGCTTCAACTGGTAAAAGAGCACCATAGAATATGTGTTGTCGGTGATGACGCACAGAGCATATATGCCTTCAGAGGTGCCAACATTGATAACATACTTGACTTCCAGAAGCATTTCACAGATTCCAGGATGTTCAAACTCGAACAGAACTACCGTAGCACACAGCGTATCGTGCAGGCGGCAAATAGCCTGATACGCCACAATCAGCGGCAGATACACAAGGATGTATACAGTCATAATGCCGAGGGGGAAAAGATAATCTACAAACCGGCATATAGTGACAAGGAAGAGGCAATGATCGTGTGCAATGAGATTCAGCGGATAAAGAGGCAGGATCTTTGTGAGTATTCTGATTTTGCCATACTTTATCGTACAAATGCGCAGAGTCGTGCTTTTGAGGAGGAGATGCGTAAAAAGGGCATTCCTTACCGCATATATGGTGGCTTGTCGTTCTATCAGCGGAAGGAGATAAAAGATATCATAGCATACTTCAGGCTTGTTGCCAATCCTAACGACGAAGAGGCTTTCAGAAGGGTTATAAACTATCCTACACGTGGTATAGGTAATACAACCATTCAGAAAATACTTTTATGTTCGCAGAAACATCAAGTAGGGGTATGGGATGTTATCACGCATCCTATGGATTATGGTTTGGATTTAAACCGCGGTACCTTGTCAAAGATAGAGGCGTTCCGAAATATGATGATGGACTTTCAGACTAAAAGTGGAATGACCGACGTCTTTGTGTTGGGACAGGAGATTATCAAGGTCAGTGGCATATATGCCGACCTTTATTCTTCTAACGAGCCTGAAGCCATTGCCCGACAGGAGAACCTTGAGGAGTTTGTCAGTGGTATGCAGGACTTTGTGGAGATAGCAAAGGAAGAAGGTCGTGAGAAGGAAATCTTCTTGTCTGACTTCTTACAGGATGTGGCATTACTTACAGATCTTGACTCCAGCCAGAGGCGGGAGTCAAGTAAAACAATGTCTAATAGTCTGCCGCCACAGACGGCAGACTACGAGGATGTCGAGAGCAGTAAGGTCTCTCTAATGACAATCCATTCGGCAAAAGGTCTGGAGTTTCCTACTGTCTTTATCGTAGGTCTGGAGGAGAATATCTTTCCGAGCCAACTGTCTGTAAACTCAAAAAGAGAGCTTGAGGAGGAGCGCCGCTTGTTCTACGTGGCAATTACGCGTGCTGAAAAGCACTGTATTCTTACAAATGCCAAGAGCCGTTTCCGCTATGGCAGGATGGAGTTCGACTCTCCAAGCCGCTTTCTTAACGACATTGATCCTCAGCTGATAAAAGTGGAAGGGGAGGATGCACGCCCTTATAAAACATTGTCTAATAGTCTTCCGTCTGCAACGGAAGACTCCCGTCCTTGGCGGGAGTCTTATAAAACATTGTCTAATAGTCTTCCGTCTGCAACGGAAGACTATGAACACAACAAGCCATATACTGGAAGTCGTCCATGGGGTAATGAATGGCAGGAGATGAGTTCGAGGATTCAGAACTCACGACCGGTGGCTTCACAGTTTCGCGCTGATCCAAAGCCTAAGATTACCTCTCCGCGACATCCCGAGGCTGCGATTGATCCCTTTAGTGAGTCATTCAAGCGTAAGCTTGTGAGTGCCGGTGGTAATCTGCGACGTGTTAATGAGGCGATAGGGAATGGTGGCAGGACAGTTCAATCGTCTATCTCGTCTTCAAGCTATAGTTCTGTTAAAGAAGGTAATGTTATTGAGCATCAACGCTTTGGAGTTGGAACAGTGTTGAAACTTGAAGGTAGCGGTGAGAATACCAAAGCTACTGTGGAGTTTCGTAATGCGGGTACGAAACAGCTTCTCTTAAAGTTTGCCCGTTTCAAGGTTATAAGTTAAAAAGCACCGAACAATATTAACGGCTTGTCTGGATGATGAATAGTCGGAAATCATTTATGTAACCGTCAGTCACATGTATTACAGTCCGAAAATATTCGACCTTTCCATTTGTTTTTTTTTTATAAATCAAAATTTGCATAAAGTATCATATTTCATTGTAAATAATTGTATATAAGATATTTAGTCACTATGACACTTTTTTTAAAGTATCATAAATTTCATGTGTCTAAGCAATTTAATTGCAAAAGTCTTGCATTCCATGCTAAGATGTTGCAATTACCAAAGGTGCGGATATGGAGCTTGGACGGAGGCTGATCCGTATGGAATATAATGGCAAACTCATGACCCAAGAATTCTGTTTATTACCTGGAAGAATGTTTTTGGTAGACCAAAACAAGTTGTTTTGGTGCAAAAGAGACTATCTACATGAACCGAAAAGAGTATCTTTATACTACCAAAACAACTTGTTTTGTATTTATGTATCTTATGTAACTTTGATAAAAAGGTACATACAGTCTAACTAACTGATAGTTAGGTGATTATAAAGGATTATGTAACTTTGCATTTTTTTGACGTTGCAAGGATATGAAGAAGATTGGTGCCTTCAAAATTACTTTCGACGTTTGGCAATACGTGTTTCGACGAATAAGGAGATAATAGACAACTATCCGGCTCCCGTTATCGTTTCTGTTGATATTAAATAATTAATGAAGATGGTAAGAGCAAGCATGTCGGCACTGCCTCCAGGTGAGATGTTCTCGGTGATAAACCACTCATTCATATATTGCAGTTTCTTTATTGAGAACTCTTCCTCAAGCTTTTTAGCCTCTTCTTTTACCTTTTGGGCAGTCTCGGCTCCTTTCCTATAATAGATATTGGTGTCGTCGAGCATACTCATTATATGTAAAAGAGTCTTATGATTCTGATAGTTGTCGCCATGAAGTCCTCTATAGAGCTGAAGCCAGTCGCCAAATAGCATTGGATAGCCCTGTTGTGCATTATCCAAAGCGCCAGAGACGGACTTTTTTAATTCTTCATTTACCTTAGAACCATGTGTACCTTTAGGTACAGGAAAGAGTGCTGCTATAGATGTAATTGTTTTCTGAAGGGCGGAAGCGGTAATGTCTTGCTCATTATGCAACAGAGACATTGCAGCAAAAGCCGTTATGCCGAGAGAGAACAAGGCACCTTTATGAGTATTTACCCCATTGGTGGCGTCAAGCATAGCTTGTTCAGCCTCAAGCCCAATCTTCTGTAAAGACGATACAGTAGATTCCATGTCGCCTGTCACTCTTAACTCTGCAATCTTCCGGAAAAAAGGACGTAGAACATTGATGCTTTTAAGCATCAGCGGATAATCCATGTCTTTATGAGCCCCGTTGTCAGCCTTGTCTACAAGTCCTGGCTTTGGGGTCGTATTCAGTTCAGCTTTAAGTGCCATGGATGCCTGAGCCGCTATGAGGAAAGGTATGGTGGATTCTGGTACAAGTGCGGCGGCTTGTTTCAGGTTGCCTTTATGCAGCAACTTGCGTACCGTAGATGCTGAGATGTAATCTTTCGTCGCAGGCGGAAGGCTCACAGATGATGTTTCTTTAGACTGCCGCCATTGATGGTACTCCAACCTTGGTATCTCTATAACTTTATATCCGTAAGATGGTAATATCTGATGCATTAACTGGTTGTATCTGTTTGTAAGAGAATCAGTTGGTTCACTTCCGATAAATCTTATATTTACACCGAGATGTGGTGCGATGAAGTGAACAAATAAGTCAAGGTCAAGGCATATCTGTGTGTCGCTGGCATCATTGAGTTCTTTGAGAAAATACGTGGGAAAGGTAGCGGCTGAGACAGCATAGCTGCTTCCCTCACATACCATTACGTTCATTATCTTTTCGGTGCCCTTTCTAACCATCTCAAGTCTTTCCTCGTACGGAAACTCCGACTTCTCTTCCGTCTGCGGCGGAAGAGAATTGGACAATGTTTTATAAGACTCCCGCCACGGACGTGAGTCTTCCGTCTGCGGCGGAAGACTATTGGACAATGTTTTATAAGACTC
>CAJOPT010000036.1 GCA_905236455.1 uncultured Prevotella sp.
ATCAGAATCGGTCAGTGAGGGACATCCGGATAAGGTGGCCGACCAGATATCGGATGCCATCCTCGACCAGTTGCTTGCCTACGACCCACAATCGAAGGTGGCTTGTGAGACACTTGTCACTACAGGTCAGGTGGTGATTGCAGGTGAAGTGAAGTCAAAGGCATACGTGGACTTACAGGATGTTGTCCGACGTACTATTAGTCGTATCGGCTATACAAAAGCGGAATATCGCTTCGAAGCCGAAAGCTGTGGGGTGCTGAGTGCGCTGCACGAGCAGAGTCCAGACATCAACCGTGGCGTGGAACGTGAAGAACCTATGGAACAAGGGGCAGGTGATCAAGGCATGATGTTTGGCTATGCCACCAACGAGACGGAGAACTATATGCCGCTGCCACTCTATCTTAGCCATCGTATTCTTCGTGTTTTGGCAAATCTTAGACGTGAGAGTAAGTTGATGCCTTATCTTCGCCCTGATGCCAAGAGTCAGGTTACAGTAGAATATGAAGACAATCATCCTATACGTATTGACACAATTGTAGTGTCCACGCAGCATGATGAGTTCGATACCGACGAAAAAATGCAAGAGAAAATTAAGGAAGATGTTATTAACATTCTAATACCACAGGTTGTGGGGTCTATCCCCAATGATAAAATCAGACAACTCTTTGATAACAATATTTCATACCAAGTTAATCCTACAGGCAAGTTTGTGATTGGTGGTCCTCATGGTGATACAGGGCTGACTGGACGTAAAATCATCGTAGATACATACGGTGGAAAAGGTGCCCACGGTGGTGGTGCGTTCTCTGGTAAAGACCCGTCAAAGGTTGATCGCTCTGCAGCTTATGCTGCTCGCCATATCGCCAAGAATATGGTTGCTGCAGGTATCTGTGACGAGATGCTTGTACAGTTGAGTTATGCTATTGGCGTGGCAGAACCTGTTAACATCTATGTAAATACATACAACTCGAATCATACAAAGTATTCAGATGAAGAAATTGCCAGCATCATAGCAGAGCTGTTTGACTGCCGTCCTAAGGCTATTGAAGAAAGGCTGAATCTCCGTCTTCCTATATATGAAGAAACTGCCTCATACGGTCACATGGGCAGATTTCCAAGGACGGTCACAAAACATTTTTATAATCAATATGAAGGCAACAAAGATATTGAAGTGGAACTCTTTACGTGGGAGAAACTTGATTATGTTGAAAAAATAAAAAAGAAACTTGGCTTATGAAGAATATTATTGCAGTCTTAATAGTATTGCTATGGCATGAGACAATGGCAGCTCAACCGCGTCCTTATGAGATTGACGAATCTTTCATGCCGACATTGGAGTTTATGCAAAAACAATGGACTGGTGAGTACGATGGTTTAGAGCCAAACTCACAAATGATATTATCAATAAAAAGATCATTGATTATAAATACTGATTTTACTTATATAAATGATGTAAAGGGGCGTGTAAAACAAGAGACTGACGAGATTTTATTACGGCATGAGGTTGGCGCATATCAATATGATCCAGTTTCACGTACTCTTACATATTCGATTGAGAAAGATTCTACGCTTGATATAAATGTTTTACTTCAGGGTGGAGATATGTCTTATGCTGTCAATGATTACAAAAAAGATGGTGTACTAAAGACAAACAAAGAGTTAGCACAATTTACATATAGTATCAATGACAACAATAGACAATGGGTGCTTTTTGACTCTCAATTAATGTCCCCAATAGATAATAGACAAAATGCCGTATATGTAATGGAAGGTAAAGATTTCGAAGTGACAAAAGTATATATGTTAAAAGATGATGGGACAAAACAAAGGACGAGCTTCTTTTATGATATAGCCGGGAAACGTGTTCTAAATCCGACTCATGGTTTATATATAAAAGACGGAAGAAAAATATTTACACAATAAGGCTTTTATGAAAAAAATATTATTAATCAGAGCATTTCTTATATTGATTGTTGGATTTGCAATGCAGGTGCGGGGACAAGAAAAAGAAATATACATACCTAGAGAGATTCTCAATCAAGATTTTGAAAATCCAGAAAGCAATTGGTGTAGACAGCGTATGTTACTGACACCCAATTTTACAATTTTATGGGAAAAAGGTTTTGGCAATGATCCTAAAAATGCACCATCATTGAATGAAAAAGACATGTCTTGTGATTTAGACAGGTTAGCACAAGTAGCAGAAGATGTTTATAGGATGTATAGATTTGAGCTAAAATTCGTTGGTGACGATTCTAAATGTGATAGATACAGAATGCTTATTTTTATGAGATATTCTGATGACAGGACGGCATGGGGTGGCTCCCGTGACAACGAAATAGGAGCTCTTTGGTTGTCACCTTTACATTCACGAAATGGTACATGGATGGTCGTGGCTCATGAATTAGGTCATTGTTTTCAGCAACAAATAGGCTGTGACAAGTTTCCACACGATTATTTTGGACACAAACATGGCTTTTGTGAAATGTGTTCGCAATGGGGATTATGGCAATATAATATCAATTGGATAGAGGATGAGCATTATCATTTTGAAAAGTATATTAAATACACGCATAAACCTTTTTTTCATAGGGAACTGTGTGGCTGTTCTCCATATGTTTTACAATATTGGGGAGAAAAGTATGGTAAGACATTTATAGGAGAAATATATAGAAATGGAAAGAATGGTGAAGATGTTGTAACAGTGTATAAACGTATAAAGCAAATGGACCAGTGTGCATTTTGCGACGAATTATTTGATGCCATCTGTCATACTGTAAATCTTGATTTTAAATATAATTGGGAAAATAACAGAGAATTTGGGATAAAATTTGGGATGGATATTAGTCAAAATGGCGATTATTGGCAGGTGCCTGTTAGTGCTTGTCCAGAGACATATGGTTATAATGTTTTAAATCTTGATATTCCAGCTCCAGGACAAACGGTAACAATCCATTTTGAAGGACTTTTGCCACAAACACCATACGTTGTTAACCATCCAGAAAAAGCAGGATGGAGATATGGAATTGTAATGGTAGATGGAAATGGGGAAAGTCATTATGGTGAACGGAATTCAATTCCATTTGGTACACTTTCATTTACTGCGCCGAAGAATACTACAATAAAAAAACTATGGCTCATTGTAATGGGGGCACCAACCCTTCATTGGGATATGCCTGACAATGAAAACTCAAATGAAGAATCTATTGATGCTCAGTGGCCATATAGAATAAAAACCGAGTATGATGATGATTACGCTTATGAACAAATAAATGTCAATGTCATTAATCCAGGTGAGCTTAAATCTCTTATAGAAAGAGATAGTAGGATAAGAACAGCGGTTTCACTTAAAATTAGTGGATCTTTAAATGGAACAGATATTCTTTGGCTTCGAAATTTAGCAGGGTGTACTTATGACAATAGTGAGTCTAATGGGAAACTAAGGTATCTTGATTTATCTGATGCTATCATTGTTGATGGTGGTGACAGATATAATAATGATATTGAATTAGATGATACAGGAACTCATGAAAATATTTTTCCTGCACACGGGTTTCAAAATACCAAACTGAAAGCCATAGTTCTTCCATATTCTGTAACATCAATAGGCAGATATGCTTTTGGTTCGTGCAGAGAACTTGAAAAAGTAGAATATGGAAATAATGTAGAAGTTATTGAATACGCTGCTTTTACTTTCTCAAGTTTAAAAGAGATAAATATTATGAATAATGTAAAGTCTATAGAGGCTTGTGCGTTTTTTCAAATGAATGATTTGGAGAATTTGTATATAGGTAATGGACTTGAAACAATTCCTCGCAAATCTTTTTATAAATGTGTGAATCTCAGGACAATTCTTATAGGCGAAAGCGTGGGTAATATAGAAGAAGACGCTTTTGGGGGATGCTCTCGTCTTAATAAGATTTTAAGTCTGAATATTAATCCCCAAAGTATTAATAATAGTGCCTTTTCTTTTGAAACTTATAATAATGCAGTCCTTTATATTCCAGATGGCACAAGTAATTTATATAAACAACAACAAGGTTGGAAGCAATTTTCTCATATAGAAGAAATTGGTTATACAGATATTGATATGGTTATAAAAAAAAATAAAGATTATTCTACTAATTGCTATGATATATTAGGCAGACCAATCTTTTCGCCTCAACGTCTATCAAAAGGTAAATATATTATCAACAAGAAAATAATAATATCAAAATAGATTTGTGAAATAGTAAAAATAAACCTATTTGTCTGGCAGCAGAATTACTGAAAATAGATTATATAACTCTAAAATATAACGAAATGAAATTGCAAACAAAGAAAACAATTGAGCTGTTATGCATGTTATTCGTGACAGCTATTATGAGCGTAATATTGGGAGCTTGTAGTGGAGATCCTACTCCCTCAGACCCAGATTTGTCTCTAAGCCCTTCAAATCTAACGTTCTCAAGCAATAAGGGAGATTCCAAAGATTTAACGATTACAACTTCTGTTAAATGGGTTGTTGTACATACTCCTTCATGGCTGAATGCATCATCTACAGGAGGTAGTGGGACGACAAAAATTACGTTGACTACGACGAGTGAGAACCAGTCTGAGATTCGCTCTGATGTAGTTGAAGTGAAAGCAATCAATGATGAAGGTAAAGAAATATCTAAGGAAATTGCTGTGTCACAGATGCAGATAGCCGAAGTAGATTGTGAAGCGTACATACCTGAAGGCGATAACCAAATGATTATGTCGTATGGTATGGCATGTGTGTTAGAATGTGGAGATAATACCCAATATTTCTTTTGGAAGGTCTATACTGCGACAGATTACAATAAGATAAAAGGAGACAATGACCAGATTGTGAAAGATGCAAAAACAAATTGGACACGTGAAAACGTACCCAGTACATTGCATTCGGAAATTTTATATAATGACTGTCAACCTGATCAAAGCTATTATCTTGTGACTGTTCCTTTTGCCTCCAATGGCGGATGTGGTAGAATTAACGCCATGGAGTTTCATACAAGACCAGCAACGGCAGAAGAACCTCTTGCAGAAGTTAGTATAGAGTCAAACGTCATAGACGAAGTACATGATGGTGATCAAGGACCGTGGTATAAATGGGAAATTAAAAAGAATGGAACATGTTTTGAATACTATACGTATGCCTGTGCCAGTGATACAGAAGTTGAAACCATGAAAGATAGAAAGAGCAACTTTGGTGACCCTGACACAAAAGGAGGTATCAGCCTTGCATGGAAGATTTGGAAAGAAAGTAAGAAAGATCAAGAGACACATGCTACAACTTTTAACGCCAATAATACTGGCGGACGTGAGAAATTGTTCCGTCCTTATAATGAAGGTGCGACGCAATGGCTTACGGCTAAAAGGGCAACAGACAAATATCTTCAAATAGCGACTTTTGCAAAAGATAAAAACAGTAACTGGTCTGGACTTATATACAATATAGTATATAAGGTAGAAAATGGGCGAATTATTGGTGGAACAACATCTGACTATTACCTCACAATAAGTCAGTCTTCTTTATCTTTTGATGCAAATGGTGGCTCACAAAATATAAATGTTACATCAAATGACAGTTGGACTGTTTCGTCGAACCAATCATGGTGTGTTGTATCTCCAACAAATTACTCTAACAATGGAACGTTTCAGATAGCGGTTGGACAAAATACGACAAATAGCGAGCGGTATGTGACAATCACCATAAAAGGTACTAATAGTAATATCTCTAGAACAGTCACAGTGGCACAAGCTCCGAGTGAGGCTACAGATCCTACTGTGATTGGTCGAAATGACTATGACGGAGATAAAAATCTTGGAGATGGTGGAGGCTCTACATCCTATACTCTGAGTGTAAGTCCATCGGCATTATCGATGGCGGCAGAAGGTGAATCTAAATCCGTGAACGTCACAAGCAACGACTCTTGGAAGGTTACGTCAAATCAATCTTCATGGTGTACGGTGTCACCAACAAGCGGTTCAAATAATGGTACTTTTACCGTCAAGGCAGCGGCCAACTCAACATCCAGTTCAAGGAATGCCACCATTACAATTAAGGGTACAAACAGTGGCAAGTCTGTCAGTGTTAGTGTTACTCAAACCAAAACGGATCCTATAGTTGTTGGTCGTAACGATTATGATAGTGACCAAAACTTAAACAATAAATAAATCAAGAATCAAATTTAAAATAAATGACTATGAATATCAAGTTTTTCAAGCGTCTTGGCCTGTTGACACTCATGGGCCTGACATTAGTAGCATGCTCTCAGAGTAACGACGAATCTGTGGCAACCGAGGAAAGAGAAATAATAGATGAAGACGGGTTATACCATTATCAAATGGTCTTAAATTGTGATGCACCAGTTGATGACGAATCTGCGACCAGAGCTGTAACCTACAACTGGGATAATGGTGCGATGCTCTTTGTACGTTTCAAAAGTGGGTCATCATATATTGCAGGTACGGCGACGTATAGCCAGTCAGAAAACACATGGGATGTAGCCGTGAGTTCCACTCTACCTACAACAAGTACTGATACCAATTGCCAGTTCTATTATTTTACGGAGGCGGGAAATGTAACGTCCAATTCTGTCGCAATGACAGAGAGGACAGCCTGCTATTATACTACTACGGCAACGTATAAACATCCGACAGCCACTTCTATTTCCATGAATGCAATGATAGACAAAAAGACATGGAGGTTGCGCTTTCAGGGAACGTCAGGTACAAGCATTACCCTGCCTGGTGACCAGAATGACATTAAGTTCTATAGTAGTTTCAACCGTACATCGGCAATCTTCACATCGGCAAAGAAGGATGTCAGTCTAACTGTGGGAAGCAATGGCTATACTCCCTACATCTATGGAGAGTTCAGTAATACGGGTTCAAACAGAATTACAGTAGTTAACGGCAACAGCGGTTTTTACCGTGATATCGCAGCCTCAAATCTTAAGGTTGGCGAAAGCGGCTATTTTACAATTCCGACAGCAAGTTCATATTCTGGATGGACACCTATTTCTAATCGTGTCGCAAATTGTAAACTTGAGCCAGGGTATATGTGTGCATTTCCTTATGGCATGACCACCTCTTGGGTTGCAGGTGACAAAGTTGCAACAAGCTATATGACAATATACAAAAAATCAGCATACGCTGATTTTAACGGGGATGAAGAAAAAATCATTGCATCTATTAAGGATGGTAATACGGCTAGGACAAACATAGCAGAATATATTAGTACATATAAGAATGAAAATTGGTTTACGCCAAATACCGAGTATGTCCTTTGCACCATCTCATACGATAGTAGCGGTAGGGAAGGCGAATTGGTATCTGTGCCGTTCAGCACAAGGTCGCTTACGTTACCATTGGCAGAGATTTCAAACCTCATTCCGTCAACAATCAATAGTAATAATGTGTGGAGGTGGAATGTCGCATTGAAGAACAATGCGTCTGCATACTACCTGTATTTCACAGAAGACAGTGAGGATTATAATGAAACAAATGATTATTTTGAGGCATGGTTCGTGAGCTACCTTATTAATAACCAATCCATTACAGACACATACACCTATACAGATCCTTATATTACGCGTAGTAGTTCATACGCTACAGTCTTGACCTGGGCGGTAAATTCTGCTGGGACAATAGGTAATTTCAGTCTTGCCAAGACATCTGCTTCACAGAGTGCGTCTTCTGTAACCATGAAGCATTTGGAATTGGTGAAAGGCAAGCCCTCATCAGTGGATGTAAAGAAAGATTTGATAATGTGCAGACAAAAGGATATAGTTAAGGTTATCTTAAATTAATTGAAAAGAGTAATGAGATGCGATCTCATATTACTATCATTGTACTTGTTGTGACCACAGATAATGTGGGTGCAATATCGTAATAGGGTCTTCACAGGAATCATGCCATTCCTGTGAAGGCTTAGATAAATATTGATTATGAAAGGGAGTTTTTTTCATTTGTATAACAGATTGCTGTCAGCAATACTCATGTTGTTAGGATTTAGTGCTAGCACTGGCTTTACAGCATGTATGTATGGAGTAGAGTATGGACCAGATCCCAATTGTTATGATTTGAATGTGGATCCACTGAGTTTGCAGTTTGGCCATGAAGAAGGTCATAAGAGTAAACTAAAGATAACGACATCTGGCGTATGGACGGTTACTCACGTCCCATCTTTTATAGTAGTTTCTGCCACATCTGGAAAAGGAACAAATATAGTTTATGTTATTACCAATGAAACAAACAGCTCTTCATCTTCAAGACAAGATTATATAATTGTTGAAGGGGGAGAGAATTACAAGAGAGTATCTGTCACCCAGAATGGAAAACCTAAAGAATGAAAACAAAATTCTATTATTGGTATAATTATCTACTTTCATCCTTGCTATGGGTATTAGGTTTCGGCATGATGGGATGTACGGAACGAGGTGACGAGTATGGACCAGAGCCTGTTATGTATGGTCCAGCACCTCCTGAACCTGTTATTGTAGTAGATTCTCTTGTAGTAGATTCGAACTATGTCGCATCTCTTGCAGAAATCCAGAACGTATGGGCTGGAGAGTATGAGGGTTGGGATGATAATCAGCAGAAGGTAACCAAGATAAGGCGACAGTTGACTCTGCTACCTAACGCTACTTATACCAACATTATTCAAGGTGTATTGATTGAATCTGGAAAGACGGATTACGTGGATTTTGAGAAAGCGTTGCTAATTCTGTGGGGATTGGTATATATATAGTTGCAAATTTTGTGGGGAATGGAATAAAATCCTGAAATAAATTTGTGGGGAATGGATTTTTTGCTATCTTTGCGCCGTAAAATAGCTGTATTTATGGGAGAAAGACTGTTCAAAAGAAAAATCTATTCTCAATTGCTGAACTGGAAGCAGGAGTCGGACGGTAAGACGGCATTGCTTGTAGAGGGAGCAAGGCGTGTCGGTAAATCGACTATTGTTGAGACTTTTGCAAGGAACGAATACGAGTCATACTTGCTTATAGAGTTCAACAAGGCATCGAAAGCTATCAAGGACTTGTTCAACGACCTGATGGATATGGACTATCTGTTCCTCTATCTTCAGCCAACCTGGGGTATGTCTATGAGAATCTGGTGGCCCAGATGTTAGTGGCGGCAGGAAATGAACTCTACTACCACACCTGGCCTCGCGACGAGAAGCACTACTATGAAACAGACTTCCTACTGTCACGCGGAGCAAAGATTTGCCCCGTTGAAGTGAAATCTTCAAGCAGCAAGACTCATGCGTCGCTTGATGAGTTTTGCCGCATCCACTCAACAAGGATATTGTGGCGTTATCTGGTGTACACAAAGGATTTCGCAAAAGATTAGGAAACAAAGATGATTCCGGCATACATTGTGCCGTTTTTGTAAAGAAATGAGGTAACGATGAAGACGAACAGGATTATGGATGAGATTCGCAGTAGCATCTCACCAGAGATGAAACTCCAGATGGAACTGTCTGTAGCCATTGCCAACCGTATCTTGGATGACTACCGTAAGAATGTGCATGCGGTGGATGTGGCAGGCTCCGTGTTCTTTCTGAAGGGAGTCATACCTGTGATAGCAGTCATACTGCTTTGTATACTGTTTGGTTGCAGTCGGCAGAAGAGTGGGGGTGCTGGAGATGCGGATGGTGACACTGTCCCTTTGAGGTACGCCAAAAATCTTCTGATGATACGTCATGCCGACTATGTTGAGGTAAAGCTGAGGAATCCTTGGAGGCAAGGTGAGGTCTTACATTCCTATTGTCTGATAGGACACGAAGATTCTGCTAAGGCAAAATCGATAATTGAGAAGGTAAATGACAGGTCCACAACGGTGGTGTATGTACCTCTTCGCAAAGCCGTGTCTTTCAATACCGCACATGCCTCACTTATGCAGATGCTCGGTGCTACAGATCAGCTTAAGGGTGTGGCGGACCTTAAATACATGCTTCTCCCGGAGATACGGAAGCGTGTCAGTGACGGTGTTGTCGTGGATTGCGGTGACTCTATGTCACCTGATATAGAAAAAATCGTTGAAGCGGGAGCAGATGCAATCCTTCTGTCACCTTTTGAGAATAGTGGCGGTTATGGCAGTCTGGAGAAGATTGGTATACCAATAATTGAATGTGCGGAGTATATGGAGACTTCCGCCTTGGGCAGGGCAGAGTGGATGAGGTTCTATGGTATGCTTTTAGGAAAGGAACATGAAGCAGAGACCTTGTTTGCCAAGGTAGACTCCTCCTATCAGGCTCAGAGGGCATTTGCGGCAAAAGCAGGCAAGGGGTTGTCGTTGCTCACAGAGAGACTTACTGGCAACACGTGGTATATAGCCGGCGGACAAAGTTCTGTGGGGCGTCTGATAGCCGACGCTAACGGTGGATATGCCTGGAGTGCGGACAGCCATAGCGGAAGTCTTGCCCTTTCGTTTGAGACGGTACTCGACAAGTCTGGTGATGCCGACGTATGGATTTTCAACTATAATGGCAGTAAGCCTTTGCGGCGTCAGATGCTGTTGGATGAGTATCATGGTTATGGACGTCTGAAGGCATACCAAACCAGACAGATATGGTATGTAAACACGCTGCTTGTACCTTATTTTGAAGAGGTGTCGTTCCGCCCCGATTTTCTGTTACGTGATTATATCATCCTCTTGCATCCAGGTTTGCTTGATGATGTGCCACGGTATTACAAACGGTTGGTGGAATGAGTTATGAATTATGGTTTGAAGTTTAAGAGAAATAAATATTCGATGAAAGAAAAGGAAAATAATAAAATACAAAACAGACCTTCCGCTACACTGATATTCGCACTTGCCGTGGCAGTTGTCGTTTTGTTTTTCCTGAACATCGCCTTTGGTTCAGTGGAGATACCTTTTAGTGATGTTATAGGTATCCTTCTCCACCAGCAAAGCGATGCTTCTGCCGCTCATCCCGCATGGGAGTATATAATATTGGAGTCGAGACTTCCTCAGGCTATAACCGCCATTTTCTGCGGCAGCTCATTAGCGGTGAGTGGCTTGCTCCTGCAGACAGCTTTCCGTAATCCTCTGGCAGGACCAGGAATCTTTGGTATAAGTAGCGGGGCTGGTCTTGGCGTGGCAATCGTGATGTTGCTGATGGGTGGCAGTATCTCTGTGGAGATGTTTTCCTTTGGAGGTTTTGCCGTAATAATGGCGGCAGCCTTTGCCGGTGCGATGTTAGTGACAGGCATTATCCTCTTATTGTCTACGATGGTACGCAGCAATGTCATGCTCTTAATAGCAGGTATAATGGTAGGCTATCTGGCATCATCTGCCATTACGCTTCTGAACTTCTCAGCGACGGAAGAGGGTGTTCGCTCTTATGTTATGTGGGGTATGGGGAGCTTCAATGGCGTGTCGTTGGCGCATCTTCCACTTTTTGTGACCTTGTCATCGTTAGGGTTGTTGGCTTCGGTATTGTTGATAAAACCATTAAACGCCTTGTTGCTTGGTGACCGTTATGCAGAGAACTTAGGTGTAGACATCCGTCGTACCCGTCGTTTGTTACTGGTAGTCACGGGACTCTTGACAGCTGTCGCTACCGCTTTCTGCGGTCCCATATCATTCATAGGACTGGCTGTGCCTCACATCTCAAGGATGATGATAAAGAATGAGAACCATCGTCAGCTGCTTCCCGTGACAATACTATGCGGTGCAGTGGTCGCCCTCTTATGTAGCTTTGTATGTACCCTGCCGGGTGACCGTGGCATTCTGCCATTGAATGCCTTGACACCGCTTGTCGGCGCGCCAGTGGTTATATATGTCATATCCAGATCAGATCGCTCATGATGTCATCACTGATGAATAGTCCGTCACGAGTCAGGTGAAGCCGGTCGTTGTCTATTCGTAGGAAACCGTTTGCAATGGCCTTCTTCGCATTGCTTACCAGATAGTCGCGGTACGGAGGCTCTATATCTTGCAGGCTTATACCCTCTTTTGTCCTTAGTGCAGTGGTAATGAGATCGTTATAACGGGTGTTCGCGTCCAGTCGCTCATATTCAAACGGTACATTGCCTTGCTCAATTGCCTTAATATATTTTGTAATGTCCGCAACGTTCCATTGCCGAGATGTTACATCGTAGCTATGAGCTGCGGCGCCGATGCCCATGTAGGGTATTGCCTGCCAATAGCTACTGTTATGTCTTGAGCGATAGCCATGTCTCGCAAAGTTGCTTATCTCATAATGCTCATAGCCGGCATTTGAGAGCTCTTCAATAAGCGTCTCATACATCAGTCGCTCGGTCTCCTCGTTAACTTTCTTAATCTCACCGTTTTCCAATTGCCTGTAGAGCTTTGTGCCTTCCTCATACATAAGGCTGTAGGCGCTTATGTGCTCGACGTTCAGTGATATAGCCTCTTCGACATCATTTCGCCATTCATCTATGGTCTCATCAGGAAAGCCGAACATCAGGTCGATACTGATATTCTCAATGCCTATACCTCTCAGCAAGCGAATTGCACGATAAACCTCTGTCGCTGTATGTCTTCGGTGCAGGAATCGCAAACGCTTGTCTGAAAAAGTCTGTACCCCCATGCTGATACGGTTTACAGGCAGGGCTTGCAGTGCCTGACAGAAACGCTCGTTCACATCATCAGGGTTACACTCAAGCGTTATCTCCATATCCTTGCCATTAGCCCTGAGCATGCCTTTGTCGGCAATATGTCCGAACAGACGCTTGAGATTCCGTTCTGACAGCTGGCTCGGTGTGCCGCCACCTACATATATGGTATTGATGTCGCATGCGTCTTTGATGTAGCTCTCTCTGAGATCCATCTCCCGGCAGAGCGCAGAGACATATCTGTCTTGCATTTCCAGGTTTGTCGTGGAAAAGAATCCACAATAGCTACATCTGCTTGCACAGAAAGGAATGTGAAAGTATAATCCTGCCATGTTTTTTATGGTTGTAAAGCGAATACTACCTGCAAAAGTACTAATAAGTTATAAAAGATTGGTGTTTTTGTATGAAATGTTTTGGCTGTTTGCCTGAAAATGTATAATTTAGTGCTCGATTTTGCGAGTGTCGGTACTTTACTGTATCTCAAAAAAGGTTGGATGTGATAAACAATTTACTAACACCTATAATCTATTATTGATATGAAAGTATATCAAACAAACGAAATTAAGAACATTGCCTTGATTGGCAGTGCGGGTAGCGGCAAGACCACTCTTGCCGAAAGTATGTTATTTGAGGCTGGTATTATCAAGCGTCGCGGCTCTGTTGAGGCAAAGAATACCGTTAGTGACTATTTCCCTGTAGAGCAGGAGTATGGCTACTCAGTGTTCCCAACAGTCTTCCATGTAGAATGGAACAACAAGAAGCTCAATGTCATTGACTGTCCTGGAAGTGATGACTTCGTAGGAGGTGCCATTACTGCGTTGAATGTAACAGATCAGGCTCTTATCCTTGTTAATGGACAGTATGGTCCTGAGGTAGGAACCCAGAATGCGTTCCGCTATACAGAGAAGTTGCAGAAGCCTGTTATCTTCCTTGTGAACCAGCTCGACCGTGACAACTGTGATTTCGACACTCTGATGACCAGCATGCGTGAGATTTATGGTTCAAAGTGTGTGCAGGTACAGTATCCAATTGCCACAGGTCCAGGCTTCAATGCTGTTATCGACGTTCTTCTGATGAAGAAGTATTCCTGGAAACCTGAGGGAGGTGCTCCGATTATTGAGGACATCCCGGCAGAGGAGATGGATAAGGCTATGGAGCTGCATGCAGCCTTGGTTGAGGCTGCCGCCGCCAATGACGACTCACTGATGGAGAAGTTCTTTGAGGAGGAGAGCCTTACAGAGGATGAGATGCGTGAAGGTATTCGTAAGGGACTGGTGACCCGTAGTATCTTCCCTGTATTCTGTGTATGCGCAGGTAAGGATATGGGTGTCCGTCGTCTCATGGAGTTCCTCGGCAATGTAGTACCATTCGTAAGCGAAATGCCGAAGGTTCATAACACACGTGGTGAGGAAGTTCCAGCCGACAGTAACGGTCCTGAGTCAGTATATTTCTTCAAGACAGGTATGGAGCCACATATCGGAGAAGTGTCATATTTCAAGGTGATGAGTGGCAGTGTCAAGCCAGGTGATGACCTTACCAATGCTGATCGCGGTTCTAAGGAGCGTATCGGAACAATCTACGCTTGTGCGGGCGCCAACCGTATTGCCGTTGACGAACTGAAGGCAGGTGATATCGGTTGTACTGTGAAGCTGAAGGATGTGAAGACAGGAAACACCTTAAACGGCAAGGATACAGACCAGCGTTTCGACTTCATCAAATATCCAAACTCTAAATATTCACGTGCTATTAAGTCTGTCAATGAGAGTGACATGGAGAAGCTCATGGCTGCATTGCTGAAGATGCGCCAGGAGGATCCCACATGGGTTGTCGAGCAGTCCAAAGAGTTACATCAGACTATCGTACACGGACAAGGTGAGTTCCATCTTCGCACTTTGAAGTGGCGTTTGGAGAACAATGAGAAGATACAGGTTCAGTATGATGAGCCACGTATACCATACCGTGAGACAATCACAAAGACTGCCCGTGCCGACTACCGTCATAAGAAACAGTCTGGTGGTGCAGGTCAGTTCGGTGAGGTTCATCTTATTGTAGAGCCATACGCTGACGGAATGCCAGACCCGACAGTTTACAAGTTTGGTGGTCAGGAGTTCAAGATGAGTATTAAGGGCAAGGAAGAGGTAGACCTTGAATGGGGCGGCAAGCTCGTGTTCATCAACTCTGTTGTCGGTGGTGCCATTGACACTCGTTTCATGCCTGCCATCCTCAAGGGTGTGATGGAGCGTATGGAGCAGGGACCGTTGACTGGATCTTATGCTCGTGACGTGCGTGTGATTGTTTATGACGGTAAGATGCACCCGGTAGACTCTAACGAGCTTTCCTTCATGCTCGCTGCACGTAATGCGTTCTCAGCAGCATTCAAGGAGGCAGGACCAAAGATTCTTGAGCCTATCTATGACCTGGAAGTTCTCGTGCCTGCAGATTATATGGGTGATGTGATGAGTGACCTGCAAGGTCGTCGTGCAATGATCATGGGTATGGACAGTGAGGCTGGCTATCAGAAGCTTACTGCCAAGATTCCTCTGAAAGAGCTGGCAAGCTACTCAATAGCATTGTCCTCGCTTACTGGCGGACGCGCGTCGTTTACTACGAAGTTCGCATCATACGAGCTCGTTCCAAACGATATCCAGCAGGAGCTTATCAAGCAGCATGAGGCAGAGCTTGCTGAGGAAGATTAATCCGTTTGCAACTAACGATAATAAAGATACGTCCTATATGGGCGTATCTTTTTTTTTGTTTAATATGTAATTAATTGAATATATTAAATTAAAAATAGGTATATTTGTTAAATATCGTAGTATTTAGCCAAATAATTAAGATTTCAATGTTAACGAATTAAGATTTTGTCTATCTTTGCATTGTGCTAATGAGACATAGGCATATATTGATATGAAACAAAAGACAATTTGGATTATAGCTATCATCATGGGACTGTCGTTCCTTGCATTACTTTTCCTTCAGCTTAAATATATTGAGGAGATGGCTGAAATGAAAAAGGAGCAGTTTGACGAGTCCGTAAACCGCGCCTTGTATCAGGCATCACGCAATCTGGAGCTTAACGAGACGCTAAGGTATCTGGAAAAGGATATAAACGAAACAGAGCGTCGCGCGTTTAAAAAGGACTCTGTGTCGGTAGACGAAAACGGTAATATCCAACAGACGCGGCAATACTCGGTCGCAGACAAGTATGGTAACATGTATTCGGCATTTGAACTGAAGACCATAAAAGGGAATCCGTCTATGACGCCGAAGGCAGTAATCCTACGTAACGACAAGAACTCACTTTCCGCTACACGGAAGTCGATGCAGGAGATTGTGCGTAACCGTTATGTCTATCAGAAAGCAATGCTTGACGAGGTCGTTTATAATATCCTCTATTCTGCTTCAGACAAACCGTTGAGAGAACGCATCAACTTCAAGCTCCTTGACCAGGATCTCAAGGCAGAGATGATGAATAACGGTATCAATATACCATATCATTTTACAGTGTCTACCCAAGATGGACGTGAGGTATACCGTTGCTCTGACTATTCAGACGAGGGTGAGGAGTTCACATACTCACAGGTGTTGTTCCGTAATGACCCTCAAAACAAGATGGGTGTGGTGAAAGTTCACTTTCCTGACATGAACAGCTATATCTTCTCAAGCGTGCGTTTCATGATACCGTCGATAGTCTTCACGCTGATACTGCTGTTTACCTTTATCTTTACTATTGTGGTGATATTCAGGCAGAAACGCTACTCGGAGATAAAGAATGACTTCATCAACAATATGACTCATGAGCTGAAGACCCCGATTGCCAGTATCTCACTTGCCGCACAGATGATGAATGATGAGAGCGTTACAAAGAGTCCGCAGATGCTCAAACATCTTGGAGGAGTTATCAACGATGAGTCGAAACGCTTGCGCTTCCTTGTGGAGAAAGTGCTACAGATGTCAATGTTTGAGCGGCAGAACGCTGTGTTCAAGAAGAAAACCCTCGACTTAAACGAGATGGTGGAATCTATAGCTAATGCCTTCACACTGCGTGTTGAGCACACCGGCGGAAAGATCTATACGGAGATAGAGGCAGTGGACTCTGCTATATATGTTGACGAGATACACTTTCAGAACGTTATCAACAACCTCCTTGACAATGCTGTGAAGTATAGGAAACAAGATGAGCCTCTGAATATATATTTGCGTACATGGAACTCGAATGAGCACTTATATCTTTCTATACGTGATACGGGAATGGGTATAAAGAAGGACAACCTCAAGAAAATCTTTGATAAGTTCTACCGTGTACATACAGGCAACCGGCATGATGCAAAGGGCTTCGGACTCGGTCTGGCATACGTAAAGAAGATAGTTGACCTTCATAACGGAGAGATAAAAGTGGAAAGTGATTTCGGAAAAGGAACAACCTTTACTATCAAACTGCCGGTATTGGAAGAGAATAATGAGAATTAACAGAGATAATTATAATATTAGTAACTTTTAAATTAAAAGGATTATGGAAGAGAATTTGAAAATCTTGCTGTGCGAAGACGACGAGAACCTCGGAATGTTGCTTCGTGAGTATTTACAAGCTAAGGGCTACCAGGCAGAGCTGTGTCCTGACGGAGAGGCAGGATATAAAGCTTTCCTGAAAACCAAGTTCGACATTTGTGTGCTCGACGTGATGATGCCTAAGAAGGACGGCTTCACACTGGCACAGGAAATCAGGCAGGCAAATGCGGAGATTCCAATCATCTTCCTGACAGCAAAACAGTTGAAGGAGGATATCCTGGAAGGCTTTAAGATTGGTGCCGATGACTATATCACCAAGCCGTTCTCTATGGAAGAACTCGTGTTCCGTATTGAGGCAATACTGCGCCGTGTGCGTGGAAAGAAGAATAAGGAGTCTACGCTATATCACATCGGACGGTTCACCTTCGACACTCAAAAACAGTTGTTGTCAATTGGTGACAAGCAGACAAAGCTTACAACAAAGGAGAATGAGCTTCTGGCATTACTTTGCTCACATGCCAATGAGATTCTGCAGCGTGACTTCGCTTTGAAGACCATCTGGATAGATGATAATTATTTCAATGCGCGCTCCATGGATGTATATATCACAAAGTTGCGTAAGCATCTCAAGGATGATGACCAGATAGAGATCATCAATATCCACGGCAAAGGCTATAAGCTTATCACTCCAGAGGAAGAGTAAGCTGTTTGAATAAGGCAGGTACACCGCTGCAGGTGTGTCTGCTTTATTTTTAATCACAACAAATTTATCATTTTAATAATGCACAACATGAAAAGATTATCATTGGCAATTGTCTTTGCCTGTATAACGCTGACCTTGGCTGCGCAGGATATAATCAAAGTGAACTTCAAAGGCTCGGCACCCACCATAAGCGATTTCGCATGGGCATTTCTCTCTGCTTACGAATATGACGAAGAGGAAGATGTCCTCAATGAGGCGCGAAGTAGCATGAAAAATGTTTGGATTATGTACCATAATGGTGAGTCTCTTCCTAAAGGTGAGACCCTGACCATAGACAAGAAAAACGGTTATGTGCTCAATGAATACAGACAAGATGGCGGGTATCTGACAAGGATTGAGATGTGTTACTGGAACGAGTCTGATGGAAGGCACAAGCTGTTTGCATATAACGTAAGATGTTTCAAAGATGGCAAGTGCGAGCCAGGACAGTTTGACGGTTTTACTTTCTACCGTTATGACAATACTACGAGGAAGATGACTTATTGTGATCCCCCCGGTTTCACACAAGTATATGGTACCGATGACGGTGCTCGGGTCTCATACGCTCTGCCCCGTACAGGTAAGGATATTACTTATACAGCTTGGTATGAAAATGGAACTAAGAAACAGAAGACCTTGAAGTGGAACGGACGTAGGTTCAGAATGTAGCTTAGTATCTGCTTTGTTTTTTCTGCAAGAAAATATATGCAATGACACCAACTATAACGAGCAACAGACAGGTGATTGTGAACCAGTTGTGTGTCGTCCAGCCAAGGAGGTATCCTAAAACTAAGAGGAAGACTCCTGTATAGAGTATCCCTAATCCAAATACAGATGAGTATTTATTAAATAACTTCTTCATTTCCGATGCAAAGGTAGTAAAAGATAGGATAAAGACAATGATAACTGACGTTTTTTTTATTTTTAATAAGGTACTTTTGCCCGATAATTAAAAAAACTTAGTTTTTTCTTTGTATTGTCCTCGTTTATTCGTACCTTTGCAGCCGCATTTCGTGTAGGCTCTTTAAAAGTAGCTGAACAGATGCAAATATTAAGTTTTACACATTATTAATTATTAAGTAGTATGAATCAATACGAAACCGTTTTCATTTTGACTCCCGTTTTGTCTGATGAACAGATGAAGGAAACGGTCGCTAAGTTCACGAA
>CAJOPT010000037.1 GCA_905236455.1 uncultured Prevotella sp.
AAAAGTTGAGAGCAAAACAAAGAAAAACCATTTCCTTTTTTGCCGAGACGTAGTAACTTCGCCATATTAATGGCAAAGTTACGAAAAAAGGTTGTAACAAACGAGGGATTTTGGAGAATTAAGGCAGAATGGCCATAAAATAAAGGCAATACGAGGAAGAACGGGGAAGCACAGAAATAACACAGCATCTTTCACCGCTCGTTGGTACCCTCACCGAGATACTCAATCTCGTGACCCCTCCCTTATTCCACAAACTTCAAGGAATTTACCTATGCTCGACAGAATTGCCGATGTGCTTGGGTGCGAAAAGCGAGAACTGATAACAGAATGAGTTCAAACACTAATCTGTTCTTCTATCCATATGTCAAGTACATTACCTTGAGTGCCACCTTGGGTGACATTTTGGGGGACATCTACGGTTGAAAACACGGTCACTTCAAATGCTGTCAACTTTGACACATCAAAAACAGCCTATTTGTTGCCATTATCAAGCAACATTCCTGCACGCGCCTTATACCTTGGTTGAACATATTGACATATTTCATCTCTTTTATGGCTTCCGCCTATATTGTGACCAATTCAATTGCGACCGCACTGTGTTCGCAATTAGATTCCTCGTCAGATAACTGGCATAATATGAATTATTGTTCCATTATTTTACTTCCCAATGCCCAGTCTTTTCTGAGCCAATGCGGGTAATGATTTGTTTTGCTTTCAATGCTTCAATGTCTCGCAAGATAGTGCGCTTGGTAACGCCAAGCTTTTCTGCCATCTGTATAGTAGAAACGGTAGCATTGTCTTTCATGAGGTTGATAATTGCTCTTTGTCGATCGGTGACATCGGTGACATTTTCTCGTTTGTCACCGATAACGTCATCTTCCATCGACTGCTTAAACTGCTCAATCTCTTGCTGAAGATTTTGGATATTTATCGTAGATTCTAGCCATAATTAATTATCAGAAATCTCCGTGATAGCAGAACCCATACAGGCATTTGGCATCTGTATATGCAACATGGCACACACCGTTGGAGCGATGTCGGTCATATATGTTGCCTTGTTCGTTGAGCCTTTAGGCACCTTCCAGCCGAAGAACACACAAGGGATATGAGCGTCATACGGATTCCATGCGCCATGAGATGTTCCCCGATAGTCTGGCTTGTCGGTAGTGGCAAACACCTGCGGTTTGGTTATCACAGCGATGTCACCTGCCCTGTCTGGATTATACCCATAGCACAAACGGTCTCTTATTATCGGCGGTACCGTGGCATTGGCGGCATCGGCAAAGTCTATTACAAATTGTATGCGATTGTCCTTACGCAGCCATTCCATAGCCTCCTCCTTCACCTGTTGCAAAGAGAGTCCTGCCTTCTCTATATTCTCATGGTGCAGATAGAAACGGTATGAGTTCTCTCCCGTCACCAGATTGTCAGCCTCGGGATGAAGAGTCTTAAGATACTGGCGCAGCTGCTTGGCTGTCTCCCAACTCTCCCATCCGCCAGCAGGAATACGGTGCTTAAGCAATGTATTGTAATTGTGCGCAGCCCCATGGTCAGCGGTAAGAAACAACAGATACTGTCCTTTTCCCACTTTGGCATCAAGGACATTAAGGAAACGCGCGAGGTCTTTATCAAACTGAAGGTATGCCGCGTCGGTCTCTGGCGTGTGGGTTCCATATTGGTGTCCGATACCATCAGTAGATGAAATGCTTATTGCGAGCATATCGGTCTCTCCACGTTGTCCAAGCCGCTCGTTGTCCAATGCCGCTATTGCCATGTCGAAGGTCAGCGTGACGCCTTCTGGTTTCATTATTGGGTCACCTTTTATGTCGCCATGGTGCTTCTTGTTGAACTTCGTCACCCATGAGGGTAGCTCATTCATATAGAATGTGCTTGTTACAAAGCATCCGGCATCCTTGTCCCACCAATATGCGGCATCAGCGGAATGTCCGGCGGGCAAGATGGCAGCCCTGTCCTTTATTGCTATTCCAATAACCTTTGAGCGATAGTCAGTGGCAATCTTCAGCTCATCACCAATGGTTGACGCAAGCATGTAATGTGGCGACATCTTTCCACGCTTCGTATCGCTGCCCACACTCTTTACCGTGGAGTCCCCACAGCAATACACATCCTTGTTCTCTATAAAGAAGTTATTTCCACAGATACCATGCTGTGCGGGTGTGGTACCTGTATATACGCTGGCGTGACCTATGGCGGTAACAGTAGGCACGTATGGGATCATAGTGTTCTCACATGAGAACCCGTCGTCCAAAAGACGTTTTACCCCTTTCTCTCCATACCTGTCACCGTAATAATAAAGATAGTCCCACCTCATCTGGTCTACCATAACACCCACAACCAGCTTAGGTCTCTCCACTTGTGCCATGACGCTCACCGCCATACATGCACAGACTATTAACAATTGGAATCTGTTCCTTGCATTCATATTACACCTCGTTTTACTGTAGTTGACATTCTATCTTTTGCAAAGATAATGCAAATCGAACGCAATAAAGCTTGCTTTAATTG
>CAJOPT010000038.1 GCA_905236455.1 uncultured Prevotella sp.
AGGATGCGATGTGGATGACATCTCCATCAAGGCAACGACCACAGAGAAACTCGGATTCACAGGACGACAGGAAGGCATCTCCGCATACGCTGTTTGCCTGATCGAACGAGCGTTATAATTGTGCCGTACCCCTTCTACCACAAATGGCTGAGAAGAGATACTATCGTCTCAAGATTCTTTTTGTCGGTTTCGTCAAATGTGTTCAGAGCCTTGCTGTCTATATCAAGGACAGCCTTAACCTGCCCGTCTGCATTCTTTACCGGAACCACAATCTCTGAGCGGGAGAGACTGCTGCATGCTATATGCCCGGGAAACTGTTCAACATCGGGCACGACAACAGTTTCCTGACGTTCGAATGCGGTACCGCAGACACCTCGCCCGTATGGAATCCTATAACATGCCACACTCCCTTGGAACGGTCCTAATATCAAGATGTCTTGATGGACTATGTAGAACCCTGTCCAAAAGAATCCCATTGCCTCATGAATGGCAGCACTCACATTAGCCAACACTGCTGTCGTATTGTCTTCCCCCTCTATCAAAGCCTTTACCTGTGGCACCAATTGTTGATATTTCTCCTCTTTTGTCATCATCACTTTACTTAATATCCATTTCCTGTGCAAAAATAAATAATAATATTGAAAAAGTCGATAAAAATAATCATTTTACAAGAAAAACAAGAGCTAAGCTGTTGGTATTTATAAAAACCACAGTATCTTTGCAGCTCAATTTTTATAGAAGATGAGAATCAAGCAAATTATAGTTACGATGGCAGCCCTCATGATACAACTAACGGCTGCGGCACAATCAAATATCACAGGAGTCCTTGCAGACTCTATAACTCTGGAAGGCGAGCCTTACGCCACTATCCGCGTCTTTAAGGGTAAGAATATGAAAGAGCCTGTTGCCATGTCGGTAAGCGACATAAAAGGTAATTTCAAACAGACAGTAAACGGCAAAGGAAACTTCACCATCACCTTTAACTCCGTGGGACGCAAGGAGGTACAGAGAAACCTCACACTCGACGGCAAGACCACAATAGACTTGGGAACGGTTCTCATATCTGACGATGCACAGCAGCTGCAGGGCGTTGAGGTCGTGGCACAGAAGCCTCTGGTGAAGATGGAAACCGACAAGATGTCATATAACGTGCAAGACGATGTTGACTCGAAGACTTCCACAGTGCTCGACATGCTGCGCAAAGTACCTATGGTGACAGTTGATGGACAGGACAACATCACCGTGAACGGCTCCAGTTCGTTCAAGGTATACGTAAACGGCAAGCCTAATATGATGTTCAACAGCAACCCTTCACAGATATTCAAAGCCATGCCAGCTACCACTGTGAAGAATATTGAGGTTATCACAAACCCGGGAGCGAAATACGATGCTGAGGGAACAGGTGGAGTGCTCAACATTATCATGGCAGGGCAAGGAGGGCAGGATACTTCCGTTGACGGCATCAACGGTAATGTGCGCCTGACGGCTGGAAGCAAACAAAACAACGCGGGTGTCTTTGTGAGCGGACAATATGGTAAGTTCTCCTTTTCGGCAAATGCGATAGCCAACGAGGGAAAGACGAAAGGTACCGAGATTGAGATAGAACGCGAGAGCCTCACCGACGGTTCCTTAATGAGCTACAAACAGGAGAGTGACACTAAGATGCCTTTCTATTTGGGAGATCTGCATTTGGGGTACGAGCTGGACTCCATGAGTACCATTAACGGATCCTTTGGCTATCGACGCTTCGGAATGAAAAACAGCGGCGACCCTACCACTACCATGACCGGCGGCATCTACGGCAACGGCTTCAGTTATGGGCAATGGATGAAGTCCAAGAATATTCAAGCTTCTTTCGACGCCAGCATCGACTACCAGCGCTTCCTTAATAAGGACAAGACAAGCAGCATCACGCTGATCTATCTCTTCAACCTTAACCCTACGAACAATGACAGCTGGAACAAATACAAGACGGAAGGCATGGTCTTACCGGTAGACGTTACCGACCGCTATTCACACTCCAAGGAGAAGTCTACTGAGCATACCTTCCAGGTTGATTACACTACCCCACTGGCAAAGAATCACACATTGAACACAGGAATGAAGCTTACCCTTCGCAACAACAGTAGCGACTCTAAGTTCTATCTTGGCAAGGATGACGACTATGTCTACAACGAGTCACTTAGCATGGACTACTCACATTATAACAGTATCCTTGCAGGATATGCCGAATATGAAGGTAAGTACGGGAAAGTCGGGACAAAGGCTGGACTGCGTTACGAGCACACATGGCAGGACGTGGAATACAGACTGGGCAACGGTGAGAATTTCAAGAGCGACTATGGGAACCTTGTTCCTACCGCCAACCTCAGCTACCAGCTGATGCCGTTTGCCAACATTGGTCTGACTTATAACCTGCGGATCTCACGTCCTGGCATATCATACCTGAATCCTTACGTCGACCGTTCGTCAAATACGGAACTGTCATACGGCAACCCTGACCTGGAGGTTGAGAAGACACACAATGTCGGACTTGTTTTTAACATGTACACACCGTTTGTGATGGGTAACCTCAACATCCAGCATAGTTTCACTGACAATGGCATTTCACAGTATTCTTTCTATCAAGATGGTCTATTAAACACAACTTATGGTAATGTGGTACGACAACATAACACCACGGCAAGTCTCTGGCTCAGCCTGATGCTCTCGAAAGACACACGTATCTTCATGAACGGTGGTATCGGCTACATAGACATGAGAAGCAATGAGCTTGACGCAAGGAACCACGGATGGCAGAGCAACATAATGGCTGGTATACAGCAGACTCTCCCCTGGGAGCTAAAAGGTGGTATCTTCATGATTGCCAACTCCAAGAATTATACATTACAAGGATGGAGGTCGGGCTTCAGCATGCTGATGGGTAACCTCAACAAGTCGTTCCTCAACGACAAACTGAACGTGGGAATACAAGCGATGACTGGTCTACGCAAAAAGGGAATGTTCTATTTCGACTCCTACAGTCAGGGTAAGGACTTCATAAACAGGCAGAACATACACGTTCCCATTGCCAATGTGTCGCTAAACATAACTTGGAATTTCGGAAACTCCAAGGTGAAGGCAAAGGTAAAGTCATCAAATGTCAACAGCGATGTCATCGAGAAGAAGAATGACATGGAGCAGATGAATGGTATGGGAAGCGGTGTAGGGACAGGCTTTTAGTCGCTATCCTCCATTATCTCCGGAAACAGCGTCATATGTTCCAGTGGGGCTGAGTTACCAAACAGGAATTCGCTATAGCGGATTATGTTGTCATAGGTAGCCAGGAAACAGAAGTCATTGATAGCGTATATGTCCTTAGGATTCTTGACAATCTGCTTTAGGATGGTGTTCAAACAAAGATTGCGCATTTGATTGTACTCCAGATTAGGAATAATACCGTCACGGGATGGACTTTGAGCGACCTGCCTTAGGACACGCCATGTACGCCATACCTCATGTAAGTAGCGTGAGAACTTACCCGTTTTCATCAATGCCTCCAGCATAGAAATAGCTACGTGTGGTTCTTCGTGCCGCCGTTGATGGGCATATTCCACAGTATAGAGACATTCCCTGTCGAAATCTTTTGCTTGTTCCGCCATCAGCTTCAGATAGCGTTCATTCTCCTCTGTCTGCTGTTTCCTTAAGCCACAGATGGAGTCGTAGTTAGGGATGAACTGCTCTATATTCAGATACCTCTTTGCATCCTTCTCACTAAAATTTCCATAACGGCTTAATGAGAATCGGTCCGACAGTTTGTTGGCAAAGGAGCTATGGGCAGACCACACTTGAGTCCATAGCACGGAATCAGCCTCATCCCACAAGGCTGTATCTCGTGGCAAGATGTCCACAAGTGTTTTTACATACTGCTCCGCTGCTGCCCTTATACCTTTGTCCTTAATGACACTGGTTTTTAACAAGCTTATCGTATCATTGACAACTTCACCAAACCTAAACCATAATTCCGCGTCACAATATGCAGCTCTCAAAATTGCATACCCGTTTGCCATATCCACCATATCGTTGATGACAGGATTGTCCGGCAGCATCGTATCCGCCTTAAAGTATATATCCTTATTAGATAATGTTTCCATGAAGGACAAAACATCTGCATCAATGGTATCCTTGGTGACCTCAGCCTCCTGCTTATCTCCTTCGTGTCCTTGTTTCGGGAAAACTACTACCGCAATCCCAACAACGATAATTGCTACTATACCAAATAAAAACTTCTTCATACTCTATAACCTCCTAACGTTAGTGTATATGCTGTTTGCAAAAATACGAAAATTTTCTCAAATGAAATAATCTTTTACTACGAAGATTCAACCATCACAAGCCTTGTGGAGATGGCAGTTTTTCCATCCCCATAGCCTGTTTATTTTTTATAGTTGATTTTTGACATCCTTCTCACAATCAGTTCACTAAGCAGTGAACACCTGCTTCTTAATAAGTCGGAGCAGGTATTCTACTGCCTTTGGAGCCTTTGCACGGGCTGTTACCAACTTCTGGGCGAACTCCTCCTCTGGCATGTCAGAGTTGAAGTCATCCACCAACTCACGAGAATCATCCGAAGTCTTCACCAGCACCAATCCCTTTCGCTTCATCAGATAGCGGAGCGAAAGGATGCCCTTATCGTACTTGGGCTTTGCCTTAATCAGCTCCTGTATTAGGTTCAGACCTGGGTCTCCGATATGCAGCTCATTGAGCATACCTATCATATAGATCACTTTGCAGTCAGGCGTTGACATGTCAAACACGTCGTCCATCAGCATGTTTACGGCATCTGCCTCTTCGTATCGTTCCATCTTAGTCAGGCAGCGCGACTTCACGTATAGCGTCTCTTGACACTGATGCTGTGCCAACACGCTATCCACATACTCCAAAGCCTGCTCGTACTCTCCTGCATAAAGGCTCAGCAGTGCCACCAAGAACTTGGGTGCCCAGTGGTCAGCCTCCTTCAGCCCTGCAGGAATCTCATCGATGCATCCAAATAGTTTCTCATCGTCAATCACTGTGTCAAGGAAACGTTTAGTCTGCAGCATAGCCTCCTTGATGTCACCAGCCTCAGCCTTCTTTTGCACTAATAGCAGATACTGCTTGGCTGCATTGTCATAGTCATGATGGTGCAGCAGTTCATAAACAGCCTTTCCGCTCTCTATCTCGTTGCTGATCACCTGCTCATCGTTATAGCCATTGGCATACAATAACACTTCCCTACTCGTATGACAATACTGAGGTATGATACCTTTCGACAAGAACAGTCCATCTAAAGACTGTACACGGCTCAGAGCCACATAGAGTTGTCCTGATGCAAAAATGCCTTTGCTCAGATCGAGCGACATCTTTTCAAAAGTCATACCCTGACTCTTATGGACCGTGATAGCCCATGCCAACTTCAGGGGATACTGGGTAAACGTACCCGTCACCTCCTTCTTCAGTTTCTTCGCCTCCTTGTCATACTCGTAGGTCACTGAGTCCCACGAGCAATTAGGCACGACATAGGTAGCACCAGAATTGGTAGTCACCTGCACCTCGTCCTTCGAGAGTTTCGCCACCTTTCCCAAGGTACCATTGGCCCAACGCTTCTGCTGATCGTTGCGGGTGAACATCACCTGAGCACCCACCTTCAGTTTCATCGTCTTCTCCACAGGGAAACGCTTCTCGTCAAACTTCCCCTGTACCGTGCCCTCGTAGACGTATTCCTCCGAATCAATCTCTGCGAGGCACTTCTCATTCAGGGCATCTGCGGTACTATTGCGAGAAGCCAAAGTTATCACCATTCCGTCCTCCTTTGTTGGTTGGCAGACACGCCTGTTCAAGTGCATCAAATCCTCTGGTGTCACCTTGTTGAGTCGCACATTCTCCAGTATCTGGAGGAAATGTGGATCTTTTTGACGGTACACCTTCTGGAACTCAATCTTCACCAGCCGCATTCGCTTAATGACATCTGCCTTATAGAAGAAGCTGTCGCCGGTGTGATACAGGTCTCGCATCAGTTCACGCTCTTCCTTCCTTGCGACCACTGGTGGTAACTGGAACATGTCACCTACAAAGATAACCTGCTTGCCACCAAAAGGCTGCGTCGAGCGTAGGATCTTACGCATCGTGTAGTCGACGGCATCAATGATGTCACAGCGCACCATCGACACCTCATCTATAATGATGGTGTCCGTATGCAACAAAGTCTGGATACGAGCCTCGTTCATCTTACCTATCGTACCAGGATAGCAGACCTCCATAGGCAGTCCGAAGAAGGAGTGAATGGTGTCGCCACCCGCCAAGATGGCTGCCACGCCCGTCGGTGCCAGCGTGACAAACTGCTTGTCCACCATCTGCTGCACCTTGCGCAAAAAAGTTGTCTTACCTGTTCCTGCCCTACCTGTAAGGAAGAAACTACTATTCGTTTTGGCAATCAGCTCATAGGCCATCACCATCTGCCTGTTCTCTTTGTCGATCATGTTCTCCATCGTCTTATCGCTGTTCAAGTTTGGGAACGTTTTCGTTAAGTCATGGACAGAGAAAACTTGTTTGCTATGTCATGACGAGAAAACGAAGGATGAGATCCAAGTATTTGGGTTAAACGTGTATTGAAGTCCGGATCAAGGAAGCTCTTGTAGCATCCGCTGATCAGTTCAGAAGCCTGCACTGCAACCTGCTCCACAGGAGCACAAATGCGCTGCATCTTCATTACACCCGTCAGGTACTCCTTGACCATCTGCTCCGACTCCTGCCGGATGAAGTCATCGTTGCGGAACTTCTTGTCGTAGTCGCGCTTCTGGATGAGTTCCATCTTCTGCCCGTTGAAGGCATAGAGTTCGATGCCATCGATGTACGTCCAGCTGTGGTACAGTCCTACCTTCTCCACGATGACGATACGGTCGCAGAAGCGGATGCCCAGGTAGTAGCGGTGTCCATTGCCACTCTCATATTGGCTGCAGATGAAC
>CAJOPT010000039.1 GCA_905236455.1 uncultured Prevotella sp.
AACGGGGATAACGCCAGTGATGCGGAAGAATGCAGACTGGAGGATGGTGTTTGTACGGTTGCCGAGACCAATCTCCTGAGCAATCTTAGTTGCGTTGATGGTATATACGGTGATATTGTTCTGAGCGAAGTAACGCTTAACCTTGTTAGGCATGAAGTTAGCGAGCTCCTCACCGTCGAAGATAGTATTCAACAGGAAGGTACCGTTCTTCTGCAGACCACGAGTAACATCGTACATGTGGAGATATGCCTGAACGTGGCAAGCAACGAAGTTAGGTGTTGTTACCAGATAGGTACTGCGGATAGGAGTATCACCGAAACGCAGGTGAGAACAAGTGAAACCACCAGACTTCTTAGAGTCGTAAGAGAAGTATGCCTGGCAGTACTTGTCGGTAGAGTCACCGATAATCTTTACAGAGTTCTTGTTAGCACCTACAGTACCGTCGGCACCCAGACCATAGAATTTAGCCTGGAACATGCCAGCACCACCCATTGCGATTTCCTCTTCCTCTGGGAGAGAAGTGAAGGTAACGTCGTCAACGATACCAACAGTGAAGTGGTTCTTAGGCTCATTGAGTGCGAGGTTCTTGAATACTGCGATGATCTTGGCAGGTGTGGTGTCGGAAGAACCGAGACCATAGCGGCCACCAACAATCAATGGCTTGTCTTCTACATCGTAGAAAGCACTCTTAACGTCGAGATACAGAGGCTCACCCTCAGCACCAGGCTCCTTCGTACGGTCGAGCACAGCGATGCGCTTAGCTGTCTTTGGAACAGCAGCGAGCAAATGCTTAACAGAGAATGGACGATAGAGGTGTACGGCAACCATACCAACCTTCTCGCCTTGAGCGGTCAGATAGTCGATAGCCTCGCGAGCAGCCTCAGTAGCAGAACCCATGAGGATGATAACGCGGTCAGCATCCTTTGCTCCGTAGTAGTCGAAGAGGTGATACTCACGACCTGTGATTTCGCTAACTTTCTGCATGTAGTACTCTACAACCTCAGGAACCTTGTCGTAAGCAGCGTTGCAAGCCTCACGGTGTGTGAAGAATGTCTCCGGGTTTTCAGCGGTACCGCGAGTCATTGGGCGCTCAGGAGTGAGTGCGCGGTTGCGGAAACGCTCAACGTCAGCTGGATCAACGAGCTTAGCAATTTCCTCTTGGTCCATAACCTCAATCTTGTGGTACTCGTGAGAGGTACGGAATCCGTCGAAGAAGTTAACGAAAGGAATCTCAGTCTTCAGTGTTGCCAGATGAGGAACAGCTGTAAGGTCCATAACCTCCTGTACAGAGCCAGAGCAGAACATGGCGAAACCTGTCTGACGGCAAGCCATAACGTCCTGGTGGTCACCAAAGATACAAAGAGAATGTGAAGCGAGCGTACGAGCAGAAACGTCGAATACGCAAGGTAACATCTCACCTGCAATCTTATACATGTTAGGAATCATGAGCAACAGACCCTGTGAAGCAGTAAAGGTTGTTGTCAGGGCACCAGCCTGCAGTGATCCGTGCAGAGCACCGGCAGCGCCACCTTCTGACTGCATTTCCTGAACGCTTACGTTCTGTCCCCAAAGGTTCTTACGACCACGGGCAGCCCACTCATCAACATGCTCCGCCATAGGCGAAGACGGAGTGATAGGGTAGATAGCAGCTACTTCTGAGAACATATAGCTCACGTGAGCAGCAGCCTCATTACCATCACAAGTGATAAACTTTTTTTCTTTTGCCATTTTGTTTTACAAATTAGTTATAAATGTTAATGTATAATATAATTATTCTCAATCTCTCTATTAATAAAGGAATCCCAACAGCCAAAGAGGAATCTTGTTGTCTTTACCAACCTCAGTATGGTATCTGGCATATATAGTATCAGAACTATATCTTATCTTTGTATTCTCTGCGTCACATACACGGAATTTCATTTTGTTGTCAATGATGTAATATCCGTCTTTTATACCAACATTGATATGATGGTCTTTCCAAAGTGAATTAACAAAGAATGTCTCCATGGCATCTTGCCTTTCTGCTTTGATAGGATAGATCGCATACATCAAGTTAGAGTTATGAAGCATCACCTTAGCAGGTTTCTTTGGGAATGTCTGTCCTGTAGGATAGATAATGTTTATAAGTCGTGCATCGGCAAGATTCTTGATGTAGTTCATTACAGTGGCCCTGCTTGTCTCTATCTCATGAGCCAGTTGGCTGATGTTAGGCGACTTCGGTCCGTCTACGGCGAGCATGTAGAACAACTTCTTAATTTTCGTAAGATATTTAAGTTCCATTTGTTTGATGAGAAGAATGTCCACTTCTGTCATCATGTTCATGGTTTTCAGTAGATTCTCAGAGAAGTTGCGATTCTCAAGGAAGAATGGGTAAAATCCATGGTGAATGTAATTCTGGAAAAATTTCGCAGGACTCACCTTTGGTAGGATTCTTTTTACAATGTGCTCGTGATTGTGCAGTATCTCGTCCAAAGTATAAGGCTTAAAGTCATTGCCTGTCTGTAAGTTGATAAACTCACGGAACGAGAATCCCCTGAGATTATAGCTTTTGACAATACCATTAAGTTCCGGGTTCTCTTCTTTTAGCCTCATCACACTTGACCCGGTAAAAACAATCTTCAAGTTCGGATAGGAATCATAGCACTTACGTAGCTCTTTGCTCCAGTATGGTTGCTTAAAAACCTGGTCGATAAGCAAGACCTTTCCGCCTCTGCGATAGAACTCGCCTGCAAAATCAGCAATACCTCTTCCTTGGAAATAGAAGTTGTTCATGTTGATATACAAACATTGTGTGTCATCAGGGGCAAACTTCTCCTTGGCATATTGGAGCAGGAAGGTTGTCTTGCCAACGCCTCTTGTACCCTTAATGCCTATCATACGGTCTTTCCAGTCTATCTCATCCATAAGGGTGCGACGTACTGGTGCGTTAGTATGCTCAACGAGATACATGTGAGTACGGAAAAAGGCGTCCATCAATTTTTTTTGTTTGTTTATATTTGTGCAAAGATACTATAAATTCTATAATTTGCAAAGTCTACATTGCAAAAAAACAAAAAATTTATGTATTTTTGCATTCGATATTGGAATAAGTATATGAAACTATATATCTTCAACCCAGAACATGACATTGCGTTAGCCTCTGGACTTAGAGCTTTCACTGCGCCGCATGCCGGGCGACAGCTTCGCGCGGACTTGGCTTTTCTTCCTTCTATTTGGGCGGAAGATGGTGATATTGTATTGGTCGATGATGTTGATAATGCCTTGGAGCAGGCAAGACATTTGAAGTCTGGTACGGCATGCGTAACATACATTAGCCGTGAAGATCTTGAAGCAGTGCTATGTGGCAGTAATGGGGATGTTGAGGTTTTCCCTTGGGGATGGGATGCCTCTATAAAACACCAGCTTCTTAAAGATTGTAATAAAAGCATCTGTAATTGTTTGGTTCCTTCTGACAACCAAATAGAGCGGATAAGGGAAATAAGCAACAGGCGTTGGGCTGCCAACAACCTTTGTAACACGGGTGTATATTGTACAAGCCTTTTTGAGGTAAAGAATGCCGCAGAGTCATTTGGACGGTTTGTGATGAAAGCGCCATGGAGCAGTAGTGGGCGTGGTATACGTTATCGTGCCGATTGGCGGTGGGCTGAGAGTGTCATAAGAAGGCAAGGCGGCGTTATGGTGGAACCATACTATAATAAGGTGAAAGATTTCGGAATGGAGTTCTATGTCGCTGCTGATGGCACCGTAATATATCAGGGACTGTCGTTGTTTGAAACGGTCAATGGAGCGTATACGGGGAATCTTCTTGCCGGCGAGGATGAGAAAGTACGAATTCTCTCTTCGTTTATACAAGAAAGCAAACTGGATGAGGCTCGCCGGCATATTATTGATGTTATGGGTGAAAACCTTCGTGGTATATATAATGGACCTTTTGGAGTTGATATGATGGTATATGTAGATGATGGTGAGTTTCATCTTCTTCCTTGTGTAGAGCTGAATCTTAGGATGACGATGGGGCATGTGGCTCTTGCTCTTACCAGACGTGTGAATCCTACAGGTGTGGCTCCCCATCAGCTGATGCGTATCGAATATGATGGGCACCATTATCATTTTAGGGTTTTGAATACACAATCTAACGCGTTGAATACCAGTCTTATATAGCTAAATATTATAGAAAAAATTATTAACTATAAAGCAAATATCATAGAGTTATGAAGAAACTAATCTCAACAATGTGGCTGATTGGCATGACAGCTTTTTGTACTCATGCGCAGAACTATGTGTCACAGGTGTGGAATCCTGACAATGGTGATGGCACCTACACTAATCCAGTAATCAACGCTGACTATAGCGATCCTGATATCTGTGTCGGCGCATCAGGTGAAGACTATTATCTTACGGCAAGTTCATTTCAATGCATTCCTGGGCTTCCCATCCTTCACTCAAAAGACCTTGTGAATTGGAAGATTATCAATTATGCGATTAAAGGAGGGTTAGAGCCTCGTGAGGAATTTGACAAACCGTCACATGGTAATGGTGTATGGGCACCGTCTATACGTTACCATAATGGAGAATATTACATTTTTTGGGGAGATCCAGACTATGGTGTCATGATGGTAAAGACAACGGATCCTGCAGGGGAGTGGTCGAAGCCATTGTGCGTTATTCCTGGCAAGGGAATGATTGACACTACACCTCTTTGGGATGATGATGGTCGCTGTTACCTTGTAAACGGGTGGGCAAACAGCCGTTCACGTTTCGCTTCGGTGTTGACAGTACGTGAGATGAATGCAGAGTGTACCGCTGCTATAGGTGACCCAGTTATCGTATATGATGGTAATGGGACAGAAAACCGTACATGTGAAGGACCGAAATTTTATAAGCGTGACGGATGGTATTGGATAATGTGTCCTGCTGGCGGTGTTCCAACGGGCTTCCAACTTGCCATGCGCTCGAAGTCTCCATTTGGTCCATACGAGGCGAAGAAGGTTCTTGACCAAGGTTCTACCAAGATCAACGGTCCTCACCAGGGAGGATGGATTCATACAAAGTTTGGAGAGGATTGGTTCATACACTTCCAAGACAAGGAAGCTTACGGTCGGGTATGTCATTTGCAGCCAGTAACATGGAAAGACAACTGGCCGGTGATGGGCAAGGTTTCGTCGAAAGGTTATTGTGGTGAGCCTGTTTTGACATATCGTAAGCCAAAAACTTCAGGAAAGGTTGTCAATGAGAATCCAGTAGAGAGTGATGAGTTTAATTCTCCTCAGTTAGGCTTGCAATGGCAGTGGCATGGCAACTATGATCAGAAATTTGGAATGCCGACACCTTGGGGCGTTTTCCGGGTTTATTGTTATAAAGCAGGTTCACCGGATAATCTTTCACCTGTGGAGGATGGTAGTAAAGCAGACGGGCGTCTGTGGATGGTTCCAAATATGCTTCTTCAAAAAACTCCCGCAGATAACTTTACCGCTACGTCAAAGATTCGCATGACTGCAAAGGAAGACAATCAGTTTGGTGGTATCATCATGATGGGACTTAATTATTCTGCACTTGTCGTAAAAAGGGTAGGGAACGAGTTCCAGCTTCAGCGTATCACATGCTTTGATGCTGATAAAGGTAAAGAAGAGAAGGTGGAAGTGTTGGCGACTCTTAAGCCGACAGAGGTTGACAAGGTTGACTATCAGCCTGCAATCCATTGTGACTTGTACTTGCGCCTTGCTGTCAGCTATATTGGAGGGACTAATCCTGACGGTTCCAATAAACATGAGGCACGTGTGGTGTTCAGCTATTCACGTGATGGAAAGAAATTCCAACCGGCAGGTGAGCCGTTCACTATGCGACAGGGGAAATGGATTGGCGCTAAGGTAGGACTTGTTGCCGCACAGCCAGCCGGAAAGGAGAACCGCGGATGGGTGGATGCCGACTGGTTCCGTATTACGAAATAAAGCTACCGGTCATAGAAATATGCCCATACGACTGCAGCCATAACGATGCAGGCTAATACACACAATGCGCTAAATAGTAATTTAGAGAAAGTTCTTTTCCATTTAATTGAAGAGAACTTTCTTCTTTTATCGTATGCAGCAAAGTCCTCATGCTTATGGTGATGCCTATGATGTCCATGACCACTATGGCTATGGTGACCACTATGGCTATGATGGCTGCTGCTATGGCTTTGCTCTATGCTATTGTTTTCTGGCATAAATGATTATTGTAGATCTTTATTGTAGTGAATGCAAAAGTATAATTAAAAAACGACAGAAACAAAAGTTCCGTCGTTTTTTTGATATTTTTTACCTTTTTGTTCCCAAAAAGAACACAAAACACGATATATTCATTACATAAATGCAACGGTAAGACCAGCCATGACGATGCTGACCATTGACATCAATTTGATTAGAATGTTCAATGAAGGACCGGATGTGTCTTTGAAAGGATCGCCAACGGTGTCGCCAACGATAGTTGCCTTATGTGCAAATGAGCCCTTACCGCCGAAGTTGCCTTCCTCAATGTTCTTCTTCGCGTTGTCCCAAGCACCACCGGCATTTGCCATGAAGACAGCAAGGGTGAAACCGCCAGCAAGACCACCTACGAGCAAACCGAGAACACCGGCTACTCCGAGCAAAATACCAACGATGATTGGTATGGCAATGGCGAGCAATGACGGGAATATCATCTCATGCTGAGCCGCACGGGTGGAAATCTCAACGCAACGGCCATAGTCTGGAGTGGCTTTGCCTTCAAGAATACCTTTTATCTCACGGAACTGACGGCGAACCTCAACGACCATCTTTTGTGCGGCACGTCCTACTGCTTCCATGGTAAGACCACAGAACAGGAATGCAGCCATAGCACCGATGAATGCACCTACGAGCACCTTTGGGTTCATTAGGTTTACTTGGAAGAAGTTCATAAAGTCGGGGATCGTAGCGTCAGTAGCCTTGATAGCTTGTCCTGCCACGTTTGTAAGCTCAACACCAGCACGAGCCATGGCAATCTTGATCTCCTCTATATATGATGCGAGCAGAGCCAGAGCTGTCAAAGCCGCAGAGCCGATGGCGAAGCCCTTACCTGTTGCTGCGGTAGTGTTTCCAAGAGCGTCGAGAGCATCTGTACGATGGCGTACCTCTTCACCAAGCTCACTCATCTCAGCATTGCCACCGGCATTGTCAGCGATAGGACCGTATGCGTCAGTGGCAAGTGTGATACCTAAAGTAGAAAGCATACCAACTGCCGCAATACCTATTCCGTATAGACCATGTGCGAGACTTTCTGAGCTCATGGTGAGGTCAAAGCCGTTGGCGCACATATAGCTAAGCATTATCGCAACGCCAATGGTGAGCACAGGAATGCAGGTTGAGATCATACCGGTACCAATACCCTTAATAATAACGGTTGCGGAGCCTGTAAGACCAGCCTCAGAGATTTTCTGGGTTGGTTTATAGCTATGGGAAGTGTAATATTCTGTAGCCTGTCCGATGATAACACCGGCAGCCAATCCTGTTATGACTGAGAAGGAGAGACCAAGCCAGTTGTCTATGCCAAGCAGATAGAGGATTGCGAAAGCTGCTATTGCAATGAGCACAGCGGCAACGTTTGTTCCCAATGCAAGTGAGTGAAGCAAGTCCTTCATCGTTGCTCCTTCTTTGGTGCGTACGAGGAAAATGCCAAGCAATGACAGGAATACACCTACGGCGGCAATCAGCATTGGCGCGATGACTGCTTTTAACTGCATCTCTGGTGTCAATGCGAATGCGGTTGCGCCTAAGGCAGCCGTTGACAATATACTTCCGCAATAGCTCTCATAGAGGTCGGCACCCATACCAGCAACGTCACCTACGTTGTCACCAACATTATCGGCGATTGTAGCAGGGTTACGTGGGTCATCTTCTGGGATGTCTGCCTCCACCTTACCGACAATGTCGGCACCAACGTCGGCAGCCTTGGTGTATATACCACCACCCACACGGGCGAAGAGAGCCTGTGTGGAGGCACCCATACCGAATGTCAACATCGTTGTTGTGATAGAGACAAGACCGTCGGTATCGAAGGCATTCAGTACAATAAACCAGATAGCGATATCAAGCAAACCGAGTCCTACTACGGTAAGACCCATGACTGCTCCTGAGCGGAACGCGATCTTCAATCCTCCATCGAGGCTTTGGCGGGCAGCGTTTGCGGTACGTCCACTGGCATAGGTCGCAGTCTTCATACCAAAGAAACCTGCTAATCCTGAGAAGAAACCGCCTGTGAGGAAAGCAAACGGAACCCATGGGTTCTGTACATGAAGGACATAAGCCATAATAGCAAAGATTACAGCCAATACGATAAATACATAGAGCACTACCTTATACTGCTGTTTCAGATAAGCCATAGCACCCTTGCGCACATGTTCGGCAATCTCCTTCATACGTGGAGTGCCTTCGTCCGCACTCATCATCGAGCGGAAGAAATACCATGCCATTCCCAATGCCACAACAGATGCGATGGGAATCAGCCAAAATACACTTGGAATGTTTGTCATTGTTTTAAAGTTATTTTATGATTTATAAATTATCCAATGGTAAGCTCTCTCCATAAGTTGTCCTTGGGAATAGGAGCGGTGACGGATATCTTCTCATTTGACACTGGGTGGATGAACTCCACTTTACGTGCGAGCAAAGAGATGCTGCCGTCAGGGTTGCTTCTTTTTGAACCATACTTGAGATCACCTTTGATAGGACATCCCACGGCAGACAACTGACAACGTATCTGATGATGGCGTCCTGTCATAAGCTTCACTTCCACCAAAGTGTAATGGAGTGATGCGCTGACGATACGGTACTTGAGAACGGCCTTCTTGGACCGCGACGTCTCATGGTCATGCGCATAGCTTTTGTTTTGCCTCTCATTGCGGGACAACCAATGGGTTAAGGTTCCTTCATCTTCGGGCGGACGGTTCTGTACTATTGCCCAGTATGTCTTTTCCACTTCTCCTTCGGCAAACATCTTGTTAAGCCTTGTAAGTGCTTTCGACGTCTTGGCAAATACCACCAGTCCGAAGACGGGCCGGTCAAGGCGATGCACAACACCCAGAAAAACGTTTCCTGGTTTGTTGTGCTTCTCTTTTATGTATTCTTTTACGTCTTCTGAAAGCGGACGGTCGCCAGTCTTGTCGCTCTGTACAATCTCTCCGCAATTTTTTGAGACGATAATAATATGATTATCCTCGTAGACAACTTGCATGGTTGAATGTTGGTTTTTACATGTTCATTCCACCGTCTACCTGAATAACCTGTCCGCTGACATAGCTTGACATATCAGAGGCAAGGAAGGTAGCAACGTTTGCAATGTCCTCTACTTGTCCGCCACGGCGAAGTGGAATCTTATTAATCCATTCCTTACGAATATCATCTGGCAGCGCCTGTGTCATAGCGGTGTCGATGAAACCTGGAGCAATCGCATTGGCACGGATACCCTTTGGTCCCATCTCTTGTCCTATAGACTTAGCCAATGCTATCAATCCAGCCTTTGATGCGGCATAGTTTGCCTGACCTGCATTACCGTGAACTCCTACTACAGAAGCCATGTTGATAATGCTTCCACCACGCTGGCGCATCATGACAGGGACACATGCGTGAATGAAATTAAACGCCGACTTAAGATTTACCGCAATCACAGCATCCCATTGCTGCTCTGTCATGCGAAGCATAAGACCGTCTTTGGTAATACCAGCGTTATTGACGAGGATGTCAATGCTTCCAAACTCTTCCTTGACAGCTTTTACCACCTCTTCCGTCTGGGCGAAGTCGGCAGCATTGGAGGCGTAGCTCTTGGATTTTACGCCTAAGGCAGCAATCTCCTGCTCGGTTTCCTTGTTCACCTCAAGGTCGGTGAATGCGATGTTGGCACCCTCTGATGCAAATTTCAGTGCAATGGCTTTTCCAATGCCTCGTGCGGCACCTGTAATCAATGCCGTCTTTCCTTCTAATAATTTCATTTTCTTGTTATTTATGATTATTGTTATTTGATTCCGTTCTTCCCAAGTGCTCCATAAACGACCTTGGCAACTAACGGACGTGAGGCCTCGGGAGTAAGACCATGTCCCAGCCTTCCGAAGATATATGGCACCTCAAGTCCTTTAATACAATAATGTGTTATGTCGGCAACAAGGTCAATGTTATCAATGTCAAACTCTCCATCAGCCTTACCGTCGGCATATACTTTCCTAAACAGTTCCAGTTCATCCTCGTCAAAGTTCTTACGGACTTTCTCAACCATCCAGATGTTACGGAAAAACTCTGCGCGGAGATTGCCGTTTCTTACAACGGTTTCCTTTATCATACTCAAGTGAGTATAAATAAGCTCAATGATCTTGTCTTGTGGACGCATCCTTTTTGCGGCTACTTCGTCAAGCTTGTCGGAAAGACGCTCAAGCTCTGATTCGATAACGGCATAGTAAATATCGTCTTTGCTTTTAAAATAGGTATAAAGCGTGCGCCTTCCTTTGCCGGATGCGAGGGCAATATCGTTCATAGTTGTATTTGCGATACCGTTTTTGGCGAATAGTTGGCGTGCTACGTCAACAAGCTTTTGTCTGGTCTTTGATATTGACATTCGGCTTTCTCCTAATTTAAGTGATTGCACATTGTTTATATCTTGTGCAAAAGTAACTCATTTATTTGGAATAAGCAAATTTTTTAATGAAAAAGACACGTTTTAATTATTGTTTATGCCGTTTTTATGCTTAAATAATGTAAAAAAGGTGATTTGTGCGTGGAAATGTTTTGTTGTTTCTAAAAATAGTATTACCTTTGCACCCGCAAATAAAGAAATATCGCGGAGTGGAGCAGTTGGTAGCTCGCCAGGCTCATAACCTGGAGGTCGCATGTTCGAGTCCTGCCTCCGCAACTAAGAAAAATGCCGTAAGTGAAGATTCACTTGCGGCATTTTTTTATTGGCTTTGATTATTTTATTTCCGGACATTCCGGCTTTCCGGAACATCCAGTTCATATTAAGCTGACTAAAAACGGAAATCAAGCTCGATATCTACTACAGAATAATTATGTTTGTCATCGGCAAGCGCGCGATTGTTTACCAACGCATATTCGGCATTTATCTGAAGGTTCTTGTGGAACATGTAGTTTACACCTACTTCATATTGTGTCTTTGCGCGGTCCCAGTCGCCAGAGGGACGATACATGTCATAGCGTGCCTTAGCATAGAGTTTCTTTTTGATTACAGGTGCTATGGCGAGTGCGTATATACCATCTGCTTTGTTGCCGATGCTTTCGTTGATACTTGCGTCATCGTTACTCGTTACACCCGTTTTGCTGAAGGCATATCCTGTAGAGTGTATATACTCCGAGCGCACCGTCCAGTCGTTTACTTTATATTCCGCAGAGAATGCGTAACGATGCTGGTGTAGTTTGCGTACACCGTTTTTCGTCATTGTCACTGGTGCGTCCTGAACTCTTTCATCAATTTCTGTCCATGTGCCTTTGCGGGCATAAGAGCCAGTCCATCCGAAGGCACCGATGCGCATTCCTGCCACTGGCATTACCCATATACCTCCAATAAGGTCTTTCTGCTGATCTACGTCGGTGGTGTTGATTCCTTGTCCGTTGAACACACCCACTTGATAGTGCAATAGGTTTCGTCCGTTGGAGTTTGGAAGGACGTCTCCCTGAATCTGAACACCGATGTCACGTCCGTTAGAGGCATGGGCTCCTGCTCTGTCTGAGAATCCCGCAAGTGCATTGACGTTCTGTGAATATCCCATGAATCCTTGATCGATAGGGTGCATCGGATTCTCGTAAGTGAATGGTCTTTTGAACTGACCAGCCTTTACCATGAAGAATTTGTACTTCTGCCACTCGGCGAAGAGGTCAACGACTCTCGGAGAAGACCCTAATGACGAGGTGTTGCCATTAAACTGGATCTGTGCTTTCCAATACCAGTCATTCATTATACGTCCGTCGAGTGATATACGCGCCAACCTCAAAGTGAAGGCGTTTGACTCGGAGCCTTCTTGAGTGTTTGCCTGATACTGAAGCATACCATATCCACTTAGTTTCAAGTCGGTGATCCATGATGGAATCTTAATGCCTTTACCATCGTCTTTCTTGTCTTGTGCGTATGCACCCGTTGTCATGAGTGCGAGCATTGCACAAATATAAAAAATCTTTTTCATAATTATTGTTTGTTTAATATTATTGTTCGTAAGATATATTCTCTGTTTTTGCTTCCAAAAGCACAACGTTCTCAACATGTGGCGTATGAGGGAACATGTCTACCGGTTGTATTTCCTTGACACGGTAGGCTTCAGATAATAGCTCTAAGTCACGTGCTTGGGTAGCAGGGTTACATGACACATATACGATGCGTTTAGGATGAGCCTTCAGGATAACCTTGACCACATCTTGGTGCATGCCGGCTCTTGGTGGGTCGGTAATGATGATGTCGGGGTGACCGTGTTCCTCTATGAAATCTTCTGTCAGGATGTCTTTCATGTCCCCGGCGAAGAACAGCGTGTTGTCGATACCGTTGATCTCTGAGTTTATTCTTGCGTCCTCAATGGCTTCCGGGACATATTCTATTCCGATGACCTTACTTGCGCCCTTTGCAATGAAGTTGGCTATGGTTCCAGTGCCGGTATAAAGATCATATACCAACGGCTTATGCTCATCGCTTATGCCATTGAAGGCGATAGTCCTTGCCACTGTATACAGATGAAATGCTTGCTCAGTGTTTGTCTGGTAAAAACTTTTCGGACCAACTTTAAAGCGAAGGTCTTCCATCAGCTCATATATGAATCCGCTTCCTTTATAAGTCATGATTTGTTGGTCGCCTATGGTGTCGTTGCACTTCTGGTTGTCTAAATACAAGAGAGTGCTTACTTCAGGGAATCGCTCGCAAATAAACTGAAGCAACTCTTTGGCGCGGTCTTTGTCTGCGGATAGTGTTTCCGTTGTGGAATGGTCGAAATGGAATTGCATTATCACCATCCACTCACCAGAGTTGGAGTTACGTATGATGATGTCTCGAAGCAGACCTTTTTGTGTTTTCAGATCGAAAAAGGTTAGTGAATGCTCTATGGCATAATCATATACCGCATTACGTATTTGGTTATGTAGATTATCCATAAGTACGCATTTCCTGATATGATAGATCTTGTCGAAGGCACCGGTGATATGAAATCCGCAAGCATTCATATTGTCGAAAACTTCTCCAGACTCTACTTGCTCCTTTGTGAGCCATTTCTTGTTAGAGAAACCGTAGTCAAGTTTATTGCGGTACTCATACTGTCTGACGCTACCCATGATAGGATGAAATACGATTCCGGTAGCATCGTCGCGTTTGTCTCTTTCTTCGGGAAGGCGCAAGTGTCCTATGCGTGTCAGCTGGTCGTACACTTGTCGTTCCTTTGCCTTTAGTTGCTCTTCGTATGGGAGATTCTGCCATTTGCAACCTCCGCAAATGCCAAAGTGCTCGCACCTTGGCTCCGTCCTGGTCTTGCTATACTCTATAAACCGAATTACCCTTGCCTCGGCAAAGTTGTGCTTCTTACGTGTCACCTGAAGGTCAACGATGTCGCCTGGAACGCAAAATGGGACGAATACCACAAGCTGACTCTCGGGTGTGCCGTCATGTGCCGGGATAGTGACACGCGCAAGTGCTTTGCCTTCTGCGGCTATGCCAGTGATGATTACACCCTTAAAGACTGGTAACGGTTTCTTGTTTCTTGCCATGTTTATAAGGAAAGAACTCGTTATGTTATTCTATTATTATTGTTAAAGATTCAATGGCCTTTATTGCACGGCAATCTTCTGTTTATTCCTGATGTAGATGCCTGGTCGCAGGTTGTTGACCGATTTGCCTGCATATCTGCCATCGAGTGTGAATATCTTGTCGTCGCCAGCTTTCTGGGTATTGTCTTTTATTCCTTCAATGCCTGTTATTTCTTTCTCGAGGAAATTGAACGAAATCACCCTGTTTTTCTCTTCAATGTTATATATAGGCTTTTCAAGTTTACTATTGTTGAGAGTGATGTATGGAATCTCGGTAACACCGTTCATTCCAGGATACGGGTCGGCATAATGGCTGCCAATATACTCGTCCTGGGAGTAGGGCTTAGCGTCAGACTTGTCCGATACCTTTGAATAAACCCTGTATGATGTAATCAGGAGACTGTCTGCGGGAACGATGGTGATTCCTGGCTTTCCTGCGGTGTCGTTGGGATAGTCAAAAATATTGACGGCAGACTTGTTGTAGTCTATTCGGTATACTAAAAGACCATGTCCAAGCACGCTCCGAGCCCATCCCAATCCGGCGGTATAGGTGATCGCGCCTGTCTCTGGGTTGACGTATGCATTCATTCCCTGGACATTGTGCAATATGACATATTCGCCATTCTCTCCAACTACTTTTAATGCCTCGTCGGGCTGAAGCTCCACATGAGCGGCGTCGGTCAGCTCCTCAATCTCTGTCCATCCCATCACTTCCTTTTCCCAAGGAATATATGGTGTGGGAGTGTAACCATTGTCGGTGTATGTGCCTCCGTCCATCAGGTCCCAGAACTCCATTGCCTGGTTGTCTAAGCGTGCTGACGCGACGGTGGGATAGTGGTCTGACAATCCTAAGGTGTGTGAGAACTCATGACAGAACAATCCTATTCCGTTGACTCTTCTGCTCGGTGGTGCCGACAGTTCCTTGTCCGGATAATAGTTTAGTTCATTGTTGATGCCATATCTGTTGACAGTGACATTATCCCATTTCCCAAAGTTGTGTGCTCCAGACTTAGGCCAGATGCAGTCTGATGAGTTTCCTGATATACTCTCAGAGAATCCGGCATAGATGATATATACAAGATCAGCCGTGCCGTCTTGGTTCTGGTCGTATTCCGCAAAATCCACTTCCTCGTCAACGGCATTGCAAGCGTCGGTTACCAAATCATTTACGTTGTCACTGCCGGCACCGTAGTGCGCACTTGTGTTTGGAAGGGTCACCGGACCGTATACGTCAAAGACTGGCGTGAACTGTCCGTTACTCATGTTGTTGAAATATTCCCTTACGCTCCTGTAGTTGCGGTCCTCACGGTTGCCGTAGTTTTTTAGAGGCTCCTGACTGTTGAGGTAGTCGTTGAACACATTCTTCGGATCCGATACGGTAAATGGTGTGTCGGTGAAGTCAACGAGTATCACGAGAGCCTTCGGCGAACCTGTATGTGGAAAGTATGCGGGTGAGGCGCTACCTATGGAGATGTTGCGCTTTGCAGCCATCCGTGCCTTGTTGGCGTCGGCTATGCTATAGAATGCTTTTGTGTCCTGGCTTTTTACCATTCTCGCTTCCGCATCAGAACGCAAAGCTTTTTCATGTGCCAGCTGGCGTGTAGCAGTGATGGTTCCGTCTTGCTCAACGTTGGCGATGAAGTAGTCAAAGCCAATGTGTGCCAGAAGTACACCATCGGTAGTAGTATACCAGTGGAAATCCTCGTCACCATGTCCTATTACGGTTAGTGTCGTGCCGTCTGATTGTGTGATGGTCGCTGGCGTGGGGTCAGCCTTGGCAGCCCACATTATGACCGAAGTTAAGCAGCATGCTGCTAAAAAGATAAGTTTCTTCATATTTCAATTGTTGTTTTTTTCTTCTTTATAGAAGTATTGTCCTTTGTTTCGGGTTCTCTTTCCATATTCGATGGCGTGGGTAGGGCAATGGTGATAGCAGGCAAAGCAGGTCATACATCGTTTGTGCCGTTCCTGGACGCTCTGACCGTTGTGCTTCCATTGTGGCGTCATTCCTTTTCCTCCGTTTATGTTGCCTACTGGACACACCTCCGCACATTTTCCGCATCGTACACAACGGCTTTCATCTACATAGAAGGGTTTGTCTTTGATGAGGTGCTTGACGAAAAATCCTCCTAAAGGATAGCTGAAGAACCATGGAATAGGACCTTTGTGCAACACATCGCTGTTTTGCTGCCTGTCAAGGGGCTTTCGGTCTGTTATGTAATTCGCATAGGCTTCCAAGTCGTTTCTCGCCTGTAATTTCTTACGTGTCTCTTTGTGCTGCGGATCCACGTCCATCATCGGGAGTCCTACGTATGACTCTGGCATTATGAGCGTGAAGGCTGCGTCAAGGCGTAACCCTCTTGCCGTAAGATCTTCATTCAAAATATCCATTGCCTTGCCGATAGAGTCACCGGCTGTGCATACGGCATACTGGTAGTGTGACGTGGTGTCGCACTCAAACCGTACGTTAGCTATGAAATCCCTTATGAGCTGGGGAGGTCTCCACCCGTGAATGGGGAATACCCATCCTATGCGCTCGTCATCTTTCAGGACGTATGGCTTGCCTGAATATGGGGTATCGGGAATAAAGACCAGTTCCTCTCCTGTTTTCGCAGCAAGTGTCTTTGCTGCCCATCGGGAATTACCTGTGCCAGAGAAGTAGAAAATCATGGTGCAAAAATACTGATTATTTCTTTAATATTCAAATTATTGAATATAATTCTGCATTTTTTCGATATTTTGTTGGTCGTTTGCCGGATTTTGTTTATTTTTGTGGCAAGTCTAAGGCTATGGTTTACAATCTGATAGCTATGTTGAATATATTGGTTGGTTTTTATGTTTAGGTCGAACACTACCTGGCAAATGTTGCCGTTGGTGCGTATAGCCGTCGCTCTTATTGGTGGTATATGTATTGGTGAATATCTTTCTATAGGGCTGCTGCCTTCTGTCGCTCTGGCGTTGTCGGCATTGGCAGTGCTTATTGCCTGGATTGCGGGCAGGAGACGGCTTGTCTATGCTCAAAGCGTGATGGTCATACTGTTGACCGTTCTCTTTGGCTTGTCTGTAATGCTAATCTATAAAAGGACGCAAAGGAAAGCCCTGCCTGACGGAATAGTCGGGTATGAGGCGGTGGTGGCGTCGGAGCCTGTTGTTAGGGGAAAGGTCGTAATGGTTGACTTACTTGTGGCTTCGGATGGCGGAGAGGCTCTGCTCGTTCGGGCGTCAATCCTTAATGACTCATTGTCTGAGGATTGTATGGGGGTGCAGCTTGGTGACGGAATAATTGCGTATTCGGAACTGAGACTTCCAGAGAGTCGTGGAGTGGCAGGTTTTGACTATGGCTTATGGCTCGTCAGACATGGCTATAATGCTCAAACTTTTATATGGAGAGATGCTTGGAATAAGGTAAGTGTAAACATGAATTATCTTTCTTTAATACAAAGAGTTAAACTTTATGCATTAAAGAATCGTAAGAAGATGACAGACAAGCTTTCCTCGTCTTTGTCAGACAGGTCTTCTATGGCTGTGTTTATGGCAATGACATTGGGTGATAAGTCTGCGTTGACAACGGATCTCAAGGAAGAATACTCCATTGCTGGAGCGTCGCATGTGTTGGCGTTGTCGGGATTGCATATGGGTATTCTTTATGGCTTCTTGATCTTTTTCCTGCGAGGACAAAGGAGGCGCTGGTTTGCACAGTTTCTGTTGCTTACGACTATATGGACTTATGTCCTGTTGGTGGGCATGGCTGCGTCTATTTTGAGGGCGGCATTGATGCTTACTGTGTTTACTGTTGTCAGGATGGTGGGGCGTGAGAGTCATTCTGCCAATACGCTTGCGTTCTCTGCGATAGTCATGCTTTTGGCTAATCCGTCAGCGCTCTTTGATGCTGGTTTCCAGATGTCTTTCATGGCTGTGCTCTCCATCTTGCTTTTTGTCCCGTTGCTCAATGGCTTCATGCCGGCATTGGTGCGACGTTACTATATCCTTAGAAAGGTGTGGGATTTGTTAGCGGTATCTTGTGCCGCACAGGTGTTTACCGCACCAATTGTGGCGTATTATTTCGGCAGGTTCTCCACATATTTCCTTCTGACAAATCTGTTAGCGATTCCTTGCGTCACCGTAGTGCTTTGTCTGTCGTGCGTTCTTTTTATGTTATATTGGTGGGATGGGGCATGGGGAATCTTAATTGATATATTATCTGTTGTTATGCGATTGCTAAATGACGCTCTCAGCTGGGTTGCTTCTCTGCCCTTTGCCAGTATAGAGGACTTGCATCCAACAGTCTTGCAAGTCTTTCTGTTAGAGATACTTCTCTTTATTTGTTGGAGAATATGTAGAATGTTTACACCTCATTAATCTAAAGCAAATTTATTAAAGATGTATAAATTCTATTTTCAATCTACTCCTTTTATAAATAAATCTTTGTATATTTGCATTTCAATCTTTATGCTAATATATAAAGATAGTTGTTTATAGAGGTCGACACTAAGAAAAATATTATATGATAATTAGATGAGTGTATGATTAAATATCAATTCTTTCCACGTTCAAGAGGGCTGAATCACCAGATGCAGCAAATTATAGATTGCTTTTGCAATGTTAATGATTTTATATCCTCTGATAACTGTGATTTGAAAAGCAACGATGTACTTGCTGTTCTACGTCCACATCTCGAACAATTGGGCTTTGTCGTTGAGGCTGGTAAAACCAAGGAACAGAAAATCGATGTTCCTGTGCTTTTCGGTATAAATAATAGGATAGACAAATCTTTTTATGCAGATGCACTGAGCAAAGATGGGAAAATTGTAATGGAGGTCGAAGCGGGACAGGCAACAGAGAACCATCGTTTCCTGAAAGACATTTTCGAAGCCAGCATGATGTTTGATGTAGAGTATTTGGTGTTGGCAGTAAGAAACAGATATCGAACGCATAACGACTTCGATCGGGTTTTTAACTTTCTGGAAACACTCTATATTTCAAACAGAATTATTCTGCCTTTAAAAGGAATATTATTAATCGGGTATTAGGTTGTAAAACAGGTCTTTTTCAATACCAGATGTAAGAAAAAAGTATCCTGTTTGTAATGTTTCAAAAGTGAAATAGGAGTTGATTAATTTGCTGTTTGCTAAAAACTAATTTTAAAAAAACGTATTTTTGCGTCACGCGTCACACTTTTGGTAAAGATGAAAGGAAATCGAGTTTGCTCGCTTTGCTCGCAAAGTAATCGTTTCTTCAGTACGCTTTCACCAAGCGAAGCGACTGAAAGAAACCTGTCACACTTGCGTCACAGGTAGCTCTTGCTTCGTAAACGCCTGATAATCAGAGGTGTTTTAATCCAAAAATAGCCGTTTTTGCTTAAAAACGGGCTTCACGAGTGCGTCTCACGTGCGTCACA
>CAJOPT010000040.1 GCA_905236455.1 uncultured Prevotella sp.
AGCCTCGATGAGAGGCGTATGCTCAGTCCTATATGCGCTATGTAGCTTAAAATGAGTCATATAATTAAAAATTAACTAAGTATTGAACTAAAAAACTTAACGAAAATGAAAGCAAAACTGACTAAATGGGCAATGATGTTGATTGCCATGATGACCCTTGGTTTCACCAGCTGTTCGGAAGATCAGGAAGTAGGAATCAATCTTGAAGGTGTGTGGGAAGGTTCTTTCCATATAAGTTCAACCTATAACGGCAGAACTTATAATGTTACAAAATCCACTATTGAGTTTGTACAGGATTGGAATTACCTTACTAAAGGTGACGGCTATTGGGTAGACTATTATTCTGGCTCATATTTTAATAATCATAACTATGTAGCCAGTAAAATTCGTTGGGAGGTTGAGAATGGTGTGATACACATTCATTTTTGGCAGTTCAATGATGATTTGTGGATAAGGGATTATAGAATCAGTGACTCTTACTTTGAAGGTGTTATCTACGATGGTGATAATTATGTAAGTTTCTCTTTGAGGAAAACATACAGTCCTAACTGGGATAGTTACAGCTATGATAACTATTATGGATATGATTACTGGTCAAAGGGTGAGGTTGGTACTGAGCAGCCTGAGTCGGCAGGTGAGTTGAAGAGACGTATCGTTCCTCCAATGAAATAACATTAAGTGATAAATACGGAAAAAGCCCTGGACAGATTGTTCGGGGCTTTCTCTTTTCATAAATAGGGAAAAACCTATCGCAAAATAGGGAATTTATCTTCATTGTGCGCTTTAATTTGTCTACCTTTGCATCATCAAACGATGAATTACTAACAATTTAAAATCATACGACGATGAAAAAGCAATTTACTTATCTGGCAATGGCGGCTTTAATGGCAATGCCTTTTATGTTTACCAGTTGTGATGAATATCATTATTGGCACGATGAACCTTGGTATGACGAACCAGGATATGGATATGATGACCATGGCGGGCATGGTCAGGATAATGACGAGCTTGATTTGGTGTTGATGGCGCAGTATCTGCACGCAAATTGGGTAGGAGACCTTACGGCATCTTATACAGAAAACGGTGTCCGTCATAATGACAAGTTCTATATGGAGATGTCTTTCGACCAAGAGAACTCACAGGCAACATACGGCCGAGGACAGGAGGTCAGCTACAAGAACAACGAGTTTTATAAGACACGTACTTTCTCTTGGAGCCTTGACAATAAAGGTAACATTGACTTAAAGTACGATGATGGTGTTCAGATGCGTATCTATTATGACGACTTGCTGCTAAGTACAAATATGTTTACCGGTGTCATTACGGGTATTAACATAGAGGAAACAGACGAGTTCAGTTTCACAAAGGCAACCTATGCAAAACCTAATGGACCAGTGGCTGACAGTGGTATTGTCTTCGGTGGTAAGGCAAAGAAATAAACCTCTTTTTTTAGAAAAATGGTGGCTGCGAAATACACTCGCAGCCACCATTTGTTATGTAAAGGATCGTTTTAGAACCATTCACTTACGATAGTCTCTACAGGCGTACTTTCTACAAGAGTCTCAATATCATCTGGCAGGTTGCAGAAAAAGTCAATACCTGTCTTTCGCTCTAACTCATCGATGTTGATAACATATTTGTTTAGCTCAGTACTGTAGTTGGACTTATGCTCTGCCCAGAAAGCCAAAGCCTTGTAACCATTGACAATGTTACTGCTATTTTTACTTGTCTTGCAAAGTATAGCCATGTAGAAATATTTTGGTACAGGTATGCGGTCAGCTCCAGAGCCAATATATTTCATTTCTTGTCCACGGCTGTTGGGAGCACCCAAATTATCCTCACTGTCTATCGTTCCGCCTTTTACCACATAAAGGGTGTCGCGGAAGTTTTTGTTGTTCCAGTTGCGCAGCTGACTTTCCATGTGTTCCCAGATGCCAGCATTGAATGTGTTGACCTGTGGTTGCATGTTTGTGAGAAAGAATGTCTGGTAATTGGCATCGTAAGAGCATAAACGGTCGGCAGAAGGACATATATGTCCATGGTCATATCCGGAGTTCCAATAGGGATCGACTGTAAAATGATACTGTGAGTCGATGAACGGATCGTTCGGATATTGGTTTGTGTCAGAGCGGTATCGGCTGGTGTTGCTAACGTTATTGCCATTATGCATCTGATAGCATGACCAGCGTTGGGATTTCTTATCGATATCCCATTCCACGCAATAGTTTATGCCATAAGTCGGTACTATGTGTACTATTACGACGTTGTTTCCAGATTCTTTGAGATGTGGAAACTCCAGATTCTTGCAAGCAGTCTTTACGATTGCATTGGTATTATTGCCAGTATTGGCATTAACGTTGATGACGGTTTTCTCGGTTGGTGCCACGTCATCATCATCGCCACAGGCACTAAATGTCAATACAATAGTGAGAACATAGAAGAAAAGTCTGAGATGTTTCATTGTCGGTGCGTTTTAATGGGGTTAGAAAAAAGTGCGAGCAGGCGTATACAATGACGCTTGTTCGCACTCTTTATCTTAATAGTGTAGATAATTTTTACTTCTTCAGCTTACCATAGCGGCTCATGAAGCGGTCGACACGTCCTGCGGTGTCAACGAGCGTACTCTTACCTGTATAGAACGGGTGAGAAGTATTTGAGATTTCGACTTTTACCACTGGGTAAGTTTCACCTTCAAATTCCACGGTATCTGTTGTTCTTGCCGTAGATCTTGTAAGGAACATATCACCGTTGGACATGTCTCTGAACACGACGGGGCGATAGTTTTCTGGATGGATTCCTTTTTTCATTTTTGTTGTTATATTATATTAATTAATTCTTGCTCACTATAAGCAGGGTGCAAAATTACAAAGAATTTCGCACCCTGCCAAATATTTGTTGGTTAATTTTTAAAAAATCAAGATTTTACCTTTTCTTTGCGAAGAAAGCTTTAGCCCCAGTCACACCATTGAGAGAATAAATATAACTCTTCTTAGATGCGGTCTCAGGCGTGTTTCCTTTATAGTTCATGAGCTTACCGTAAATGATAACATCATCGCCTACCTGTATCTGGGTATCTCCTGTTTTCCAACTCTTGTTTCCAAGATAGTATGTGCTATATACCTGGAACTGGTTGTTTGTCGTACCATCATCAGAGATAAAGAATGTTGCCGTTCCGTGATCTGCATCAAAAGCGTATGTAATCTTAGAAATCTTTCCCTTGATATAATAGCTATCTGTACTTTCTGCACCAGAGCCCAAAGAGCTTGCCGCATTTGCCGCAGCGATGGCGTTGAACGGGTCGTCAAGTGTGCCAGATCCTTTTGCACCATCGGATGATCCACCGCCCGAGCCGTTGTCATCAGGTTTTGTGCCAATGGCATTGCCATTAATCTCAGCGTATGTTACAGATTTTAGTCCAGGAACTCTGAAATAGTTTTCAATATTTCCATATAGCAGAACTTCTTTATGCAGATAATCCGGATGAGCTACAAGGTTTAGTCCGTCACGTATGTCTCCTGTCGGGAGCTGTACCGGCATACATAATGACGGATTAATCTCTGTAGGACTCGTCGCAATGAGAAGGTTTGTCTGAACCTGTCCGTTAGCGTCGAACTTTACTCCACCTTCATATGCCTGACCTTCAACATAGCCAACGATATACCCCTTGACATAAACCTTATTTGCCGCTCCGATGCCAATGGCTCCAGTAACAGAGTATGGGTTGTCGTAAGAACCGTCGTTGCCAGAAGGTGTAGGAGTACTGCCACCGCTTTCTGTCTTACCATTAAGAGAATACAAATAGGAGTTGTTTGCAGAGGTCTCAGGTGTGTTGCCTTTGTAGTTGACAACCTTACCGCAGATGATAACCTCGTCGTTTTGTTTCAATAAATCGCCAGAGGTGTATTTCTGATTGCCAAGGTATAGTGCGCGGTAAACAGTGAATGTAGTGCCTTCCGCACCTTCCTCTACGATAGTAAATGTAGCATTTCCGTATTGTGTAGAGTAGTTCTCTGAGATAGAGGCAACCTTACCTTTGATATATACATCGTTAACGCTTTCCTTATCAGCTCCGAGAGTGTTGATATAGGCGATAACCCCTGCAGGGTTGTATGGGTTGTTGAGTGTGCCGTCACCCTTTGGTGTGCCAGTCTCACCTCCGCCGCCTTCACCTCCAGCAGTTGTTCCGTTGAGTGAGTATAGATAAGCCTTGTTCTGCTGTGTCTCAGGAGTATTGCCTCTATAGCTGAGTACAGTTCCGTAGACAATAACCTCGTCACCAATCTTTATCTGTGTGTCACCGCTGCTGAATTTCTTGTTTCCTAAGTACAATGCGCGATAAACAGTAAAGGTGTAGTTTGTTCCTGCGTCAGTAATGTTGAATGTGGCATTACCGTAATTGGTAGAGTATTCCTCGTCGATAGAGATTATAGTACCTTTAATATATACAGGTTCCTCACTTTCCACACCAGCCTCCAGTGTGCTGATAAATTGCAGGACACCAGCAACATTATATGGGTCAGCCAAGGTTCCTGTACCTGCCGCACCGTCATAGGTGGTTCCGCCACTATTCTCCTTTGGAGTGTCGTATGGCATCGGGACATCGTCACAACTAGTGAACGTTAGTGCTGCAATAGCGATTGCGAACACTGATTTCAAGATCTTTTTCATAATCTGATATTTTATTTTTATTGTTTACTGATTGAATATAATATGCCTTTTGGGACGTATGCTTATTCAGTCTTCCCATTCAGCGAATAAACGTAAGCCTCCTTCTGAACGGTCTCCGGTGTGTTACCTTTATAGTTGGTGACCTTTCCGCAGATAATCACGTCATCACCAGGTTTCAGCAGATCTCCGCTGGAGTATTCTTTATTTCCAAGATAGAGAGCACGGTATACCTGGAACGTATTTGTCTCAGAACCGTCATCAGAGATGTAGAACGTCGCATTACCGTAACCGGAATCAAAGTTCTGCGGTGTGCCGTTTTTGTCAACAGCTATTGAAGCCACTTTACCTTTAATATATAGGTCTTTATCACTCTTCTTGTCAGCTGCAAGACTTTGCGTATACTTCAGAATGTCGTCAACGGTAAACGGAGACTCTAAAGTACCCTTTCCGCTGTAGGTGCCTCCGTCAGAAGTGTCGTCAGCAGTCTCTACATCACCATCGAGAACAATATCGCTGGTCTTGCGAATCATAATCTGCCATGTTCCGTTATATTGGCTTGCTATGCCGATGATACTGCATACCTTCTTAGTGTTGGTAGCCTTGTCGAAAGGCATCACAACGGCAGCGAAGTCTGCGTAAGAGCTTGTTCTGATTACTACGTTGCTGGAGAATCCGTCGATTTCCTGATGATAGTAGTTACTTGTAGACGACTCACGCTTGCCGTTAATCAATGTCTTTACTCCATCGGCACTTTTAAAGGTGACGTTCTTTAGTACCACCAATTTCCCGACAAGGTTGTTGTCGCTTGTGGAGTTTGGCGTAAACTCAATAGGTTTGATTTGGTTTGCATCGATGGAGCCTACAAGCTTGAAGTGTTTCATCCAGATGCTTTCCGCCATACGTCCGATACCACCGTTATATGGAGAACCAATTTGTGCGGTTCCTCCATATCCGCCGATGTAAAGGTCTTTCAGGTCAACAATAATTTCCTGACCTTCTGCCAGGTAGCCGCAAAGTCCAGCTTTGTTTACACCTATAATAATACCCCCGGTTGCATCTTGAACGATAACCTGTTTGTATATGTTTCCTGCTAAATCATTGCCAGTGACACGAGCCTTGATCTTAATGTCCTCCTTGATTTGCTCGTATTTGTTGCTGGAAATAGCCTTGGCGTATGAGCTTCTCGACTTGAGGTCGGCAATAGTGATGATATTGTCTTCCGTGATGTCGTTATTTCCATAAGGTGAGATAGAGGCTTCCGGTTCCTTCCATGTGTCATTGAAAAGAGAGTCATCGCCATCCATACAGCTTGCCAAGGTGAGGCTAACTGCCGCCATTAGAATATATCTTAAACTTTTCATAATGCCTTGTCATTTAGAATTTGTAAGTAACATTCAGCATACCATTGATGCCATTAGCATAGAACTTCTTAGGACTCATGCTGAACTTGTATGCACGAATATCGTCATCAGTAGCAGTCCTGCGATCCTGGCGATTCTGTTCCATACCACCCGTTACAATATCGGTATTGTTAAGGATGTTGGTTAGCATAAGGTTAATGGAGAGCTGTCCTTTCTTTACATAGATGCTCTTGCCGATGCTTGCGTCGAGCATGAAACCACCTTTCCCCTTTGCCTGATCGTAGCGATTCAGGATGTCGTTGCCGTCAGTGTCCTTTCCAAGGATATTGCTGGAGCGATAGCGGGTGACAGGAGTGTAGTAAAGGTATATGCGGTCATAGTAGTTTCCAATGAGGTCAATATACCAACCTTTCTTATGGTAGGCGAGATCAATGCTGGCAGCCGTCAGCGGTGTACATCCCTCACGCATGTTCTTGTTCAGGACGACATCTTGCTTATACACACCGTCTTGTGAGCGCATAAAGGTAATGTCGGCATCGTTCATATAGAGAGCGTCGCTGATTGTTCCAAGCATTTTAATGTCAAATTCGGAAGTGACTTTGAAGTTAATACCAGCCTCTATTCCATAGAACGATTTACGAATGCCTGTAACAGAAGCGTATGTAAATGAGTTCTCTGCATCGTCATAATACATACTGTATTCTGAAACGTTCTTTAAATAGCTGTAGAACAGGTTGAGGTTAGCTGCAACCCATGATGTCTTTAACTGATATCCGATCTCACTGCTGAAAATATCTTCTGACTTAAGGTTGAATGCAAAGTTGTTGTTGATTTGAGGTGATGCAAATGCGACTCGTGCGTCCGGGGCTTTCTTCTCGTATCCGAGACCCAGCATTACCGCATGTCCGTTGCCGAGGTTGACGGATGAGTTGAACTTGAAGCCACCGTCAACGAACTCAGCTTTATCGCTCTTGCCATAAGAGTTTTCCAAAGCCAAACCGTTGCGCATCTTACCGTCACGCTGCAGAGACTTGTATCCTAAACGTCCGGAAACAGCATAGTGTAATACTCCAAAGTTCTCTGCGTATGTGAGCCAAAGCTGTCCTTTGTTTACATAGATATTGTAGTCATAGCCGAAACGGTCTCCTTCTTTAACTTCCTTTGCCTTGCCTGTCGCAGGGTCTACCGTATTTACGTCATACTGTGCGGCGGGATCTGTCTCCAGGAAATTTCCAACAAGATAAGTGTTGGTGTTATGGAAAGAAGTTGCTCCGAGCAAATCCTCCAGAGTCTGGTAATGCATACCTTTGTTTGTTGACAGTACAAGTCCTCCTGTCAGGGTAGATTTCTCTGTAAGTTGCTTTCTAAGCGTCGATGCCAGGTTAATAGTTATCTGGTCGTCATGATAAGCTTGTTGATAGTACATAGCATCTGCGCCTTGTGCCGATGCTACCCGGTTAGAATAGTACAGTCTGTCCCAGTTGATTTGGCGGTTGGCTTTATCCGCTTTCAGGTAGTCGTATGACGCCTGCCATGCCTGGAGGTTTGCTGATGTCTGGTTGCCCGGGTCGTCTTGCCATACATTATAATTATAGCTTGGCATGAGGCTGTAATAATCCGGTGCGGGGTTTGTACCGTTGTTGTAGCGAAGGGCTGAACTGCTATACATGCCGTATTTCCCAAACAAAGATGTTGTTAGCTTTGTTTTCTCATTAATAGTCCAGTCCCAAGTGAGGATTGCCGCAGGTGCATAGTCCTTAATAATTCGCGCATTGCGTTTCTTGCCATTCTGGTATCCCCAGTTTGGATTATAGAAACGGTTGTTGGCAATCCAATACATCTCATCTGTTGAAGCAGCCTGTGCACCACGTTCTGTCGGGTTTCCCCAAGTGACAAGTGAGATGGAGTGGTTGCCTATAAGCTTTTCAATGCCGAGGAAATACGAGAGTGCGTTGTAGAATGTTCCTTCAACATAAGCGGTCTCAGTATTAGCCCATCGGTAGGTAAGTCCCATAGACCATGCCCATCCTTTATTGCTGATGCCGGAGTTGTAGCCATACATTGCCCTGGCAGTGTAATTGCGGTTGGCGCCAGATACAGAGATCCTGTGTCCTGTAGACATGGAGCTTGGGCGGAAGTTGTAGTTGTTGGAGCCACCCATAGCCGACATGGCGAAACCATTGTCCTCAAATGGCAGTGCGCTTTCCATGGAGCGGGTTTGATTATTCAAACCTCCTACAAAAGAGTAGCGGAATTCTCCGCGTTCCGCATCATTGACAGGGTTGCCATTGATGTAGATGTCACTGTACTTTGAGCTGAAAGCTCTGTACTTAAAGCGTGCGGGACTGAATCGATAGCCCACATTGCTTGCATAAGCATTACTGTTGGATCCGAGGATAGTCACTTCCTGAGCGACATTGTCATCCTCTCCCAACTGCGACTCTGTGAATGTGAATGCCGATTCGTCAATGGTGACGACGGGCTGACCTTGTGTGTTGTCTGTCTGTGCAAAAGCCATATTAGAACAACATAAGGCAATCACAGCTAATTTCAGCTTTGTCTGCATAAGTTAGATTTTAGTTATTATTAGATTATTATCATTATGTTTGCAAAGTAACTAAATTATTTTGAGAATGACGAACCTTTTCAATTAAAATTTATACAGAATACGATTTTATTCCTCTTTTTTGTGCGGTGAATCAGATTTTTACATTATCTTTGCAAACATAATATAATATAATAATCATCATGAAAAAACTATCAATTATTCTTTTGGCAGCCTTGCTAATCAGTACAGGTGCCGTGGCTCAGAAAAAGTATTCGGTATATGGTGTAGGATTCTACAACCTTGAAAATCTCTTCGACACACAGCATGATGAGGGAAAGAACGACTATCAGTTCCTTCCTGATGGCTCTTATCGTTGGAATGAGTTAAAGTATACTCATAAGTTGCACAATATGGCAACGGTGCTTGGTGAGCTGGGTACTGATGTCCTTTCTGGTGTGGGATGTGCCGTGATAGGAGTGAGTGAGGTGGAGAATGCTCATTGTCTTCAAGATCTGTGTGATCAGCCTGAGCTTAAGGCACGCAACATCCAGTTCTGTCATATAGAAGGACCTGATCAGCGTGGAGTGGACTGTGCGCTTCTATATAATCCGGCTTTGTTTACCGTCCGTGACGTGAAGCTTGTTCCGTATGTGTATGAACTGCCAGCCGATAGTGCAAGGGCAACACGAGGTTTCCTTACTGTAAGCGGCACACTTGCTGACGAGCATGTCGCCTTTATCGTATGTCACTGGCCAAGTCGCTTTGCAGGTAGCTATTATCGTGAGCTGGGAGGAAAACAGGTGCGAGTTGTTAAGGACTCGTTGCTTCGAGAAGATCCGTCCTGCAAGGTATTTGTCATGGGTGACATGAACGACGATCCCACCAATAAGAGTATGTATGAGGCGTTGGGCGCAAAGGAGGAAATCGACCAGATCACACCAGACCAGATGTATAACCCATGGTACAATATCTTAGTGAAGCAGAAAACCGGAACTCTGCAGTATGACGGCAGGTGGAACCTCTTCGACCAGATTGTCATGACTCCTAACGTTCTCAATCAGAATGGTGCCAAGGACTATGAGACTCTGAAATACTGGAAACCGCAAATCTTCAGGCGTGACTATCTCTTCCAGCAGGAAGGAAAGTATAAAGGTAATACCAAGCGTACGACTGCAGGTGGATCCTGGCTCGACGGATATAGCGATCACCTTCCGGTTTGTATATATCTCATCAAAGAGCAGAAGTAATGCCAGTGGAACGTCATCCGCTCCAGCCATTTATTCCTGAGGGGGCGCGGCTCTTGATGTTGGGAAGCTTTCCGCCAGCAAGGAAGCGTTGGTGTATGGATTTCTTCTATCCTAATTATATCAATGACATGTGGCGTATCTTCGGGCTATGCTTCTTTCATGACAAAAACCATTTCGTGGATGAAGAGCATAAGACGTTTCGAAAAGACGACATTATCGCGTTTCTTCAAGAGAGAAGAATTGCAATCTATGACACCGCAACGGCTGTTATTAGGACGAGGAACACGGCGTCTGACAAGGATCTGGAAGTGGTAGAGCCAACAGACTTAGATGCTTTGCTAAGGCAGATGCCGCAATGTGGCATGATAGTGACAACAGGTCAGAAGGCTACGGATGTCCTTACCAGTCATTTCGGGATATTGCCTCCCAAGGTTGGTGGTTCGGTATGCTTCTTATTTGAAGGTCGGGAGATAATACTTTTCCGTATGCCGAGCAGTAGTCGTGCCTATCCAATGAGCGTGGAGAGGAAAGCTGAATTCTACCAGCCGATGTTCGCTTTGCTGTAAGGACGTTTCCCATAAACATAATGACATAAAAAATAGAGACAATGAATGATAAAATAACAATTATCGGTATTGCAGGAGGGACAGGATCGGGCAAGACCACTGTAGTGAAGAAGATAGTAGAGGCTCTGCCGCCACATTATGTCGCAGTAGTACCTCTGGACTCGTACTATAACGACACTTCACACATGACAGACGAGGAGCGTCATGCCATAAATTTCGACCATCCTGACGCATTCGACTGGAAACTACTCAACCAGCAACTTAATGACCTTCGCCATGGAAAAGCCATTGAGCAGCCAACCTATTCTTATATCCAGTGCAACCGTCTGCCGGAGACCATCCATGTGGAGCCTAAGCCAGTAATAATTATTGAGGGTATCATGACGTTGATTGACAAGAAGCTGCGAAATCTGATGGACTTAAAAATATTTGTTGATACAGATCCCGATGAGCGGCTTATCAGGAACATTCAGCGTGATACGATAGACCGCGGACGAACGGTGTCAATGGTAGTGGAACGCTATCTGAGCGTTCTCAAGCCGATGCATGAGCAGTTTATCGAGCCGACCAAGCGTTATGCTGACTTGATAATCCCGCAGGGAGGAGAGAACAAACGAGGAATAGCCATTCTATGTAAATATATTGAGGGACTTGTGCCTCAGCCATAAAATAAAAATCCCCTGTCTTAACTGTTTAGGACAGGGGACTTTTATTATTCTTTAGAGTCATCTTTTACAGGTTGGTCATCTTCAATAATCTGAGCATCCTCTATTGGTTCCAGCTCTTTTACAGAAGAAACCTCTTTCTCAACAGGCGTACCGGTGATTACTTTAGCCTCTTCTTCAGCCATAAACCGTTTTTTTGCAGAATGTATTTTCAATGCGTTGATACATTCGGTGACGCCATAGAACATCAGACACCAGCCGATAATTTTAAGCGGAAGGGTCTCTGTCTCCATTGGTTTGGCAATGACTAAGATGCCTACTGCAAGCGTGACAATAGGGAACAGCCAAAAGAAGAAAGGAATAGTACTATATTTACGTGCCAGTATCAAACTTACCAACTGGCTTATGGCACCGAGTATAAGGATGCCGGCCAGCACATAAGCCACTCCAAGGATGAAGTTGGTTGGCATCATAGTAAGTATAATACCAAGGATGACACTGCCTGCTCCCACAAACGGGAACAGTGGAACCTGCCGGTTACGTTCTTGTGTCGTTTCTTCTTGTAAAGCAATCTCCTGCTCCTTGTTGATCCTCTGTCTCTCGTAGTAGTATACAATGCAAGAAATCAGTCCCGACATCAGAAACAGTACACCTGCAGTGACAGTCATCCACTTCATGGTGTCTTCACGGTATTTGACCAACAGCGCTCCTACCACAATGGCAATCAGCGCGCGTATCAATGAACTTTGTAATACTTTCATGTCTAATTATATGTTGCTAAAACTGTTGTCGTGTTTTGTTTGTGATGGCAAAGATAGCGAAAAAAGTCGATAGCGCAAAATATATCTTCTTATTTATGTGCCTTGTTATTTTGGATTACATGCTTTTATCTTACGAATTGCATGCTTTTATCTTGGATTTTTGTACCTTTGCAGTCAATTATGGCAACAATATTATATTTAGTGCGTCATGGTGAGACCTATGACAATGAGAAACAGCTGATGCAAGGGCAGATTCAGGGTGAGCTTAATGCGACAGGCATTAAGCAGGCGGAGCAGGTCCGAGATAAATTCGCACATGAGCATTTCGATGCATTTGTGTCGAGTGACCTGAAACGTTCTATAGACACATGTAGGATTATAGCTGAGCCACATAATATGGAAGTTGTGCAGACACCTTTGTTGCGTGAGCGTGACTGGGGCAGTTTCACAGGTTGCTATATTCCTGACCTTAAAGGAAAGCCATGGCCAGATGATATAGAGCCTTTGGATGTGTTGAGAACCCGTGCCAGAGACTTCCTTCATTATCTTCGTGACACATACCCGAATCAAAAGGTGTTGGCAGTCGGGCATGGCATTGTCAACAAGGCAATTCAGGCGGAGTTCTATAATAAGCAGATGAATGAGGTCACGAGGATGAATAACGCAGACATACGTATAATGGTGCTTGAGTAAGTAATTAAAAAACGGAGAGGAAGAAGCATCACGCTCATTCCTCTCCTAACACAATCATTCTGAATTTGTCTTTTACCTATGAATCTTTTGTCAGTTATCTGAAAAACAACCTTTGAAATGAATGCGTTCTTTTGAAAACTTTTGAATTGTCATATATGTTGTTTTGTGTCAGTACTTTTAACGATGTCCGCCACCAAAATGGCCTCCGCCACCTCCGTGACCGCCACCGTGGCTGCCGCCGCCATGACTTCCGCCTCCACCGAAGTGGCTACCGCCACTACTGTGACCTCCGCTGAAACCACCTCCACGGCTACCACCGCTGAAACCGCTGCTGCGACTGCCGCCATAGCTACCTCCGCGGCTTCCTCCGAAATTGCTACCGCTTGGACGGCTGCCACCCATGTTTGAGCCATGAGTTACTGTGGTGCGTGTAGAGCTCTCACGTGATGAGTATCCACGATTGCCGTCACCTCTTCCATATCCTCCACGATTGCCTCCGCTGAAGTATCCTCCACGATTGCCTCCGTCAGGTCTTCCATAGAAGCTACCGCCACGGTTTCCACCCATGTCACGTCCTCCGTTGCCGAATGTACGGTTGTCGCGTCCGCCAGGACCTCCGATGCTTCCACCACGGTGTCCACCAGGACCTCCTATACTTCCTCCGCGATGTCCGCCAGGACCGCCAATACCGTCACGCATTCCTCTGAAGGCTCCGCCACGTGGACCTCCTCTGTGACCGAAGTCACGTCCATGATACCATGAGCGACCGCCATTTCTGTGCCAGCTGTGTCCGCCACGATAGATACTCCAAGCGTGAGGTCTTCCGAAATAGAAGTAGTCACGGTGTGGATAGCGTGCGTAGATACCAAAGCGCCAGTATCCTGCATCCCAATAAAGGGGACGATAGAAGTAGCTGGCTGCACAATATGCGCGGTACTGCCAGTCAAGCAGGATGTAGCTGAGGTCAAGGTTACGGTGTGTCCAGTATGCTCCATAAAGGTCATCGTAAGTATTGACACTCATAAGGTAGTCGAGATTAATCTCATACGCAGCTTCATATTGCTGCTCAGTGAGATTCAGTTCATACGCCATTTTGTCTGTCAGGAACAAAGCCTGCTGACGTGCTTGTTCGTAACCCATTGCATTTGCCGTAGCAGTCATGGTGAACATTGCTGTGAGGATAATGATAAACTTTTTCATAATCGTATTTATTTATAGTTGTTAGCTAATGATTACGATGCAAAATTGCAAAGAAAAATCGGTGTGAGAAAAGGATTTTCCCTAATTGAGTAAGGAAAATCCCTATAGATGCAATTATAGTGAGTTGAATAAAAGAATAAAAAGTTCTGCTTTCAACTTTTTTTATTACCTTTGTACCCATTATATATAATAAGGTATGAAAAGACAGCTATTCTTTCTTATCAGTTTGCTGGTATGCACCTCACTCTTTGCCCAGTATAAGGATTATGAGGATCATACGGATGCAGAGATGTTTAATCCGTTGCAGGGAGTCGAGTACAAAGCAGAAGTACAGGGAAGCCTTTCCAAAGGGAAGACTCCTTTCTGGCTGAATGCAAATAAATACGGTCTTAGCTCATTGGAAAAGACCAATGGCTATGTACGTGGAAGCGTAATACGCCCCTTAAGTGAGGATGAGGGAAGGAAATGGGGACTTGGTTATGGCTTAGATGTTGCTGTGGCTAAAGGATATACCAGCCGCCTCATCATTCAGCAGGCTTTTGTTGAGGGGCGTTGGCTGCATGGTGCTCTTTCCATTGGCTCCAAAGAATATTTGATGGAGTTGAAGAACAATGAGCTAAGCTCCGGATCACAGACCCTTGGAAGGAATGCGCGTCCAGTGCCACAGGTACGTCTTGCTTTGCCGGAGTACTGGATTGTTCCATACACAAAAGGATGGATTCGCATTAAGGGACATGGTGCCTTTGGTAAGATGACTGATGACAATTGGCAGCATGAGTTTACTGATAGGAAGACTAAATATGCTGATAATGTTTTGTATCACAGCAAGGCAGGTTATCTTATGATTGGTAACCCCGAACGGTATTACCCCCTTTCTGTGGAATTAGGACTTGAGATGGCATGTACCTTTGGTGGGACATCCTACAAAAATGCTTCCGATGGTTTGCAGGAGGTTAAGAATAGTCAGGGACTGAAGGATTTTTGGCATGCGATAGTTCCAGGTGGGGCAGATAAGGTAGAGGAAGGTACGGTATATCAGAATGCGTCAGGAAATCAATTAGGCAGTTGGGTTGCCCGTGTTAATTATGATGCCGATACTTGGCGCTTAGGAGTCTATTTGGATAAATATTTTGAGGATCATTCATCTATGCTTCAGCTTGACTACGCCGGATATGGTACGGGAGACGAGTGGAATGTCAAGAAAGACCGCCGTTATTTCCTATATGATTTCAAGGATATGATGCTTGGCGCGGAGTTAAATCTTAAATATGGCCATGCGGTCCGTGACATCGTCTTTGAGTATATTTATTCCAAATATCAGAGCGGTCCATTATACCATGACCACACACAAGGAGTCTCGGATCATGTCTGTGGATGGGATAATTTCTATAATCATTATATCTTTACAGGTTGGCAACATTGGGGACAGGTAATAGGTAACCCGTTGTATCGCTCACCTATTTATAATGAGACGGGAAAGATAGAGGTGGAGAATAACCGCTTTATGGCGTTTCATCTCGGAATTTCCGGTTCACCCCTTGAGTGTCTGGATTACCGTGCCATGGCAACATATCAAGATGGTTTAGGTTATTATGAGCAGCCGTATACAAAGAAACAACATAATTTTAGTTTCTTGTTGGAGGCAACGTATCATTTCAATAACAACTGGGATGTTACAGGCTCTTACGGAATGGATTTTGGAAAGATACGTGGTGATAACACAGGATTCCAGCTGACACTTGTAAAAAGTGGGATGTTGACAAAAAGTAAAAGGACTAAATAATAGAGGACTCAAGGATTATGAAAAGATATTTTAGAAAATTGTTAGTTGTCTTATTCCCAATGACAGTCTTAATGCTGAACTCATGCGGGTGGATAGAATTCGAGACATCCGATAACGGAGACCTTGATGGCTACTGGCATCTTGTAAGCGTTGATACATTGTCAACAGGTGGAACGTTAGATGTAAGTGAGAAACGTACGTTCTGGTCTATACAGGCAACACTTTTGCAAGTATACTCTCTCGATATTAATGGCGGGCAGCGGTATATTAGCAGATTTACCTATGAGGATAATAAAATCAAGTTGGAAGGCATGAGGACTCATAATCGTGCCGATGGCGATCCAGTTGTTGAGGACGTATCTGTTTTAACCCAATATGGTATTCATGAGCTGAGTGAGTCTTTTGTGGTGGAAAGCCTAAGTAGTAGCCGCATGACACTGCGGTCAGAAGGATATCGGCTTTGGTATAAAAAGATGTAAGTAAAAAGATACTCAGGTCTCAAGAACTCTAAGCTTGAGACTACTACTATCCTACGACCGTTTTATATGCATCCACGACACATTTGATAATAAACCCGACTTGTTCTTCGGTAAGTTGAGGATATACTGGCAGGGAAATCTCTTGTGAGAAATTCTTGTATGCCTGCGGGTAGTCCTTGATGTCATATCCCATTCCCTTGAAGAATGTCAATAATGGAAGAGGAATGAAGTGAACGTTTACAGCAACCTCCTGCTTTGTTATCTCACTTATAATGGCATCGCGCTTAGTTTCAGTGATGTCTTTGATGCGAAGAGCATAGACGTGGTAAGAGCTTTCACGTTTTTCAGTATGTGATGTTGGTGTAAGTGCCCAGTCATATTGTCTGAATGCTTGGTCATACGTCTCAAATATATGCTTACGCTTTTGGAACAGTTCCTCGTATTTCCTGATTTGTGCCAATCCTATTGCGGCATTTACATCAGCAAGATTAGCTTTCATACCTTGACCGACAATGTCATAGCGCCAGCCACCAGCCTTGCTCTTAGTGAAAGCATCCTTAGTCTGGCAGTTCAGTGTCATCAGGCGCATCTCTGCGTAAAGCTCGTCGTTGTCGAATGGCTCAGGCATATTCAAACAGATGGCACCGCCTTCAGCTGTTGTGATGTTCTTTACCGCATGAAGCGAGAAGACCACTATGTCAGTCCTGCATCCCGCACGTCTTCCTTCATACTGAGCTCCGATGGAGTGGGCTGAATCACTCATTACAAGGATCCTGCCTAATTTCTCCTGTTTTTCGTTTGCCGGTTGGAACATTGACTTAATCTCAGGCTCCTTCACAAGACTCATGATAGAGTCATAGTCGCAAGGATAGCCGGCAATGTCAACAGGAAGTATGACCTTTGTCTTAGGAGTAATGGCTTTGCGTATACAATCAACATTGATGTTAAAATCCTCTCCGGAGTCTACCATAACAGGCTTGCCGCCTGCCCATAAAACTGCCAAAGCCGTGGCGCAATAGGTGTATGCGGGAATTATGACCTCATCACCGGGCTGCAGTCCCCACCAACGAAGTGTCAGGATTGCGCCTGAGGTCCATGAGTTGACACCGACAGCCCTTTTTGCCTCTGAGATTTTAACGATCTCCTCTTCCAGAGCTTTTACTTTGGGACCGGTGGTAATCCAACCTGACTTCAGTGAGTCGGTCACTTCACTTATGACATCTTCATCAATATATGGTGGTGAAAAAGGTATCTTCATTTTCTTTTAGAATTTCTTTCCAAATACTATGCTCAGAAAAGTAAGGAGTAATATCTTCATATCCAGCCACAATGAGCCATGCTCCAAATAGTAAAGGTCTAATTCCAATCTGCGCAACATCTTCTCCATAGTATCTGTATAGCCATTATAAAGTGTTGCGTACGATGTTACCCCAGGGCGAATCTGATAGAGATATTCGTATCGGGGATCCTGCTCCATAATCAGGTCGATGAAGTATTTCCTTTCAGGGCGCGGTCCAATTAATGCCATGTCTCCTTTTACCACATTCCAAAACTGTGGAAGCTCGTCAAGGTGATGCTCCCGCAAGAAACGTCCTACACGTGTCAACCTGTTCTCGTTCTCATGCTGAAAGAGAGCCGCTCCGTCCTTCTCCGCATCAATAACCATACTCCTGAATTTGTATATGTTGAATGGCTTGCCGTTTCGTCCAATACGTTCCTGACAGAAAATGGCAGCCCCTCCATCTTCAATCTTTATGGCAATGTAACAAATAAGGTATAAAGGGGAGAAAACAATCATACTGATGGCAGCAATACAGAAATCTAAGCAACGCTTTAGTGCGTGCTCAAATTTATTCCTTCCATCATGTATATATACTATTTCAGGTGTAGCCATTTATTCAATAAATAAAAACGCCGTTAAAATTGGCTTTATTTACTAAACGATAACATTGCAAAATTATTGCATTATGTTATAATTTATTTAAAAGATGAAACATGATATTTAAGATAATGCTCCATATATACGCTATTGATGTCTGATACCCGAAAGATATTTCAAAGCGTAGGAATGGGTGGCTATGATTACTTCATGCCGCAGACAAATAAGATGTATGAAACGCAGTTCGACTGGGTGAGGGTGTACCAGAAGAAGCAGTGACGTTGAGCAATCAGTCAATGTGTTAGAATACTAAGGTCGTTAATACAGGAACCCCAACACCCATAGCGGCAGCTTGCGTCCAAGGGGAGCCTCAATGTTGTCGGCCAGCACAAAAGAGTCGGGCACGCCTGCAATCTGGTCAAACTGTTTGCCTTCGCCTCCCACTTCCACAGTGTATTTCCCGTCTATGCGGAAGTCACCTTTCTTCTTAGAATATTCCAACTGATGCAAGTGGCTGATCTGGTTGACCGCAAAAGCTTCGCGAGCAGTGCCAATGTCGACGGTACCGGACGAGAGGGCATAGAGCAGGTTGGCATTTTCCACGTAAATCTTGTCGGGCTTCTGCATCTTTTTCACCGATTGCGCATCGGCATAGAGCAAGTTGAGCAGTTTTGCGCGCCCCATGTCACTTAAGTAGCCCGACACGGTGTTGCGGTGTACCTGTATTGTCGTTGCCAGTTTGCTGATGTCCACCTCGTATGGCACCGATGATGTCAGGATGCCCATCAGGGCCTTCAGCTTGCGGCAGTTGGAAACATCGACTCCGCACAGCTGCGGCAGCTCCACATCGATGATGTATCCCACCACCTGCTCGATGGTGGTGTAGTAGTCGGTCTGGTTGCGAAGGTAGAAGGGGTAGTAGCCATACTGCAGGTATTCGTGGAAACAGGCTATTGGCCGGCACTGCGCGTTCACCTCCTGACAAAGACTGGCAGGGCGGAGCAACACCTCCTCCAACGTGCGCGGCTTAATGCTTACTCCTTTGTAGAATAGCAGGAACTCGCGCAGCGACAGCCCCTGCATGTCGTAGGGTATGCAACGGCGAGAAAGGTCGGCATCGCCCTGCAGCACGTTGAGTAGCGACGACGAACTGAATACCACCTTCATATCGGGATAGAGGTCGTATATCTCTTTCAGCTCGCAGCTCCAAGTGGGATATTTGTGCACCTCATCAAGTAGCAGCCGCTGACCACCCTGCTGATAGAAACACTCTGCCAGGTCGAGCAGCGTGTGCGAACTGAAATATACCGAGTCCATCTGACAGTAGAGCACCTCACGGCTATATGGCTCGTAGTGAGTTTTGATGTATTGCAGCAGCAGTGTGCTCTTCCCCACGCCGCGAGGTCCGCGGATGGCAATCATGGGCGCTTCCCAGTTCACTTGGTTCATCATCTCGCGAATAATGTCGGTAGGGGTGAGGGCAAGCAGCCGGTCGTGTTTCTTGAACAGTGTCTCCATTGCTTTGAATCATTTTGCGACGCAAAAGTAACAAAAATGCTGTACATAACCGTCAATTTCACCAACTATATTCGGCTTTTCAAAAACAATTTAAGCTTTTTTAGCCCTTTGTTCGCCAAATTGCTGTTTGCTGGCAGCACTTTTTGATACTTTTTGCTGTCCACAGACAGCACCTGAACTGACCGCGAAACTTGTTGGCAACAGTTTCCTGAATGAGAAGATGAAACGCAAATACCTGCGAATCGTGAATGAACGCGTGAAGCGGTTTATTAGGAAGTCGGAGTAAAAGACTGCGGATGTATGATACTTAGCACTGCAATCCTGCCAGATATCTCTTGCTGTCATGCTTTCGCTTAAGTACCTTAACATAATATGTTGGTAGAAACATAAAAAGAAATATGAGTAAGCTTTTATTTTTGTGTATCCAAATACCGTTTCATATGCGTTTACATTATATTTGACAAGTGAAAGCTTGTTGCTCGATACCGATTCTGTTCGCTGGCGGTAATAGGCAAATGCCCGAAATACACTGAGGGTGCGCTTTCTTACAGCAAGACCCTCTACTTAAAAGAGAACAACGAGGAACGCTTCTATCCTGTCTCATCTAAGTTCGGTCTGGAGATGGTCACGCGGTTTGACGAGTTTACCTATCAAGATGTGCGTAGAGCTTTATGAGTTGGTGTTAGTGGTGTTTTTAGCGATGAACAGGTTCAGCACCTCATGGAACAACACATAGACGGCAATGTCGATGCAGACTACCCATGTCATGTTAAGGCGACAGCCAATGAGCCAGTTCAAAATCATATATGCAATGGCCAGCGCCACGATGACCAGCAGCGCCTGATATTGTGAGCATCCTGCTCGCATCAGCTTGTGGTGGATGTGGTTTTTGTCAGCTCCGAACACCGGCCGATGGTGACGGATGCGGTATAGTGATACTCTGACGGCATCAGCCACGGGGACGAAGAACAGCGTGGTGGGAACAAGTAGTGCCTCAGGGCGGTAGGGCATAATGTGCGTGTTGTTCATCGCACATTTCAGGGCAATGAAGCCCAAGAAGTAACCTAGTGTCAAGCTGCCGGAGTCACCCATGAAAATCTTGGTGCCCTTCTCTGTATTTCCGAAGATGTTGAAATAGGTGTAAGCGCAAAGAATACCCATCAAGCCCGCAATCAGCAGACAGTAAGTGTAGATATATACTTCGTGTAGCATGAAGTAGCCCAGAAATACTGCCAGCATGAGAATCGACAGGGTAGATGCCAGTCCGTCAATGCCATCGATAAGGTTAATGGCATTGTTAATGAACACCAAGATAAAGACCGTCAGCGGGTAGCCAATATAAAACGGAATGTCGTCAATCCATAAAAAACCGTAGAGGTTGTTAAGGTACAGAAATGGCAATGGTAATAAGCTGGCTGCTACCACCAGCACCACAAATTTAGTAATTGGTTTAATGTCCAGCAAGTCATCCAATATGCCAATACCATAGACCAGTATGAGTCCAAAGATGCACGAGAAACTGCTGATGTTCACTATCACTTTATCACCCCCCGTGAGGTACTGTGCGGTAAGAATGGCAACAAAAGATATCAGCATGCAAGGCATGAAGGCAATGCCTCCCAGTCGGGGGATGGCGTCGTGGTGTACTTTCCGCTCGTTGGGCAAGTCGTAGAGTTTCTTCTCCCTGCAAAATCTCATGATGGCAGGGATAATCAGAAATCCACTAATTGCACTCAGCAGGAATGCTCCGAGTAAATATATTATCATTGCAATATCGTTCTATTATTTATAGAACTGATGACACTGTAAAATATTGCATTCTTTCTGTTTTTTTTATCAAAAAGGTCCAGCTATGCCTTTTATTTACCCAGTACTCACCAAGTAATCACCGAAACTTCACAAGCTTTTTAACAATAACTATGTGAAATTAGTAAAATCTGCGTGCTTTTGATTACAAGCTGTAGTCGACAGGATTATTTTTCCGTAGATAGTCGTAAAAGTAATGTTGATATATCGTATTACAGTTCATTATTATGTGTATTTTCTATTCTTTTGCGTGCTTATTCCTCATATACATAAAGCTGTCATATTTCCGCTTTATCATTTTAATTGCATACGTCGGCAGGAAAAATGTAAAAAGGAATAGGTATGATCTAAGGGGCGAGAAGCCCAGCATTTCCTGATAGACACGTGCATTATAATGAACCAGTGCGAATTTGTTGCTTGATATTGAGTTCTGACGTAGCCGATAGTAAGCCAAAGGCTCTTTCATACCGTAGGCTACACGGCATTTCTTCAGCAGCATGATAAACATGGCCCAGTCTTGACGCTTGCGTAGAGATGGAAGGTAGAACTTCTCGCCCACAGCCTTCACGTCATAAACGGCAGTCAGACATCCTATCTTGTCGTCCCTCAGCATTCCCGCATAAGTTACCACCTTAGGAGCAATGAAGATGCCTTTTTCTTGGTTGTTCTCATCGCACAGAATGTAGGAGGCATAGGTGAGCCCACATTTACGTTCTCTTAAGAAAGCTATCTGTTTCTCCAGTTTTTCAGGCATCCATCGGTCGTCACTGTCACAAAAGGCAATGTATTGCCCTTGTGCTTCCTTGATGCACTTATTTCTTGCAGGTCCAGCCCCTTGGTTTCGTTCAAGATAGAATACCTTGACTCTAGGATCTTTGCTCTTATAGTGCTCAAGAATGTCCCGTGTATTGTCTGTCGATCCGTCATCTGCTATCATCAGTTCCAAATTTGTATATGTCTGGTTCAGCACGCACTCAATACTCTCGGAAAGAAACTTCCCGGTGTTGTAGGTAGGCATTATGACTGATACTAACTCCTGTTTCATATGGCTGTTCTTTGTAAATCGGCTGCAAAGGTACAAAAAATATAGGAATAATAGAGTTCTTTTAAGAAAAATGTGTATCTTTGCATAGAAATAGCAAACGATAAAGGTGGCAGGCAGAAGATATCTGATAGGAATACATACTTTATCTGAGACGAGTGGAATGTTACGGAGTGGGAGTTGAGTGTGCTAAAAACTAATTTTTAAAAAAGGTATTTTTGCGTCACGCGTCACACTTTTCCACATGAGCGGTGACGGAGGTGTAGACGGAAACTGTTGAAAGCAAGGCGGTTTCGGTATGGTATAAAGATGCAATGCTATGTACTTTTCCGAAAAAACATGGAGGTGATACAGGCTTTCCGTCACATTCGTGTCACATGTCTGTCTGTTGGCATTACATGGGTCTTTTCTGTCACGAACCCCCTGTTTAAAGGGTTTTGTGTCTATTTTGTGGTTTTCAGCCTGCAATATTGCATCATACTTGTATTTCGTTAGCATAACATTTCCATCGCATTTGCGTCACAAGTGCCGCAAATGCGACGCAATTACACTCTCAGACGCAGTTTTTTTGCAGTGCTACAGATGGACTGCTTACATAAGTGCCTAATAACCAAATGTTTATCTTTAACCATGATATCGTGTTAGTGTGACGCGTGACGCAAAAATACTTTTTTAAAAAATTTCTTTTAGTCGCTTCGCTTTGTAAAAGCGTACTGAAGAAACGATTTCTTTTTAGCAGATAGTTTCTTTAAAGCATCCCGATAAGTCTTGCTGTTAATAATGTGGATGCATAGTTTTGCGAATGATGGCAGCTTGATCTTGCAAGCTAAAAGCATAGCTTCTGTGCGAAAGTTGTTATAACTTTTCAGAAAGTTGTTACAACTATTTTCTGATAGCATAGCTATTGTAATGGAATATCAATGCTTTGGTAAGATGTACAAACAGATGTTGCCGTCAAATATAAATTACGCAAAAAAGAATAATACAAATTTGTATAATAAATAGGTTTTTGATGTTTCCTATTTTTTATAGCTACATTTGTTTGTTTTTATTCGATAGAATATTGTATTTTCCCTTCAAATGCGTGGCTTCGTATTGTCAAACTGATTCGAAAAAGTGTTCTGTTTTGCCATGAGTTAAGAATAACGGGATCCTGATGGTGAATTATTTCAACATGAGGTGTTAGTTGATTGTTGTCAAAAAGAAGTAATCCTTGATTCTTTCCGTTATTTATCATGATCATCCCATTCCCAATGAGTTTAACTTCTCCACAACAGATGAGAGTAATAACGGTGGGGCTTCTAAATTTGCTAAGTTTATAGTCCTCGGTTATCGTAATCTTTTTTCCTCGAATCAGTTGGATGGTTCTCTGCCACCTGTCTATGCATGCCTCTTGTGGATAAGCTTCTGCTATATCAAGAGACATGACGGCTTGTTTCTTATTGTTGGTGTATTTAATATTCTTTGCCCGATACTGCTGTCCTTCATGCTGTTCTATGCCGTTGATGAGCGGTACGTTATGATAGGCAGAACGACAGTTAAATAACTTATAGCGATCTTCGTTGAAAGTCTGGGCAGTATAGGTTCCTGCACCAATGTCGATTATCAGTGGCTCTGCGTCTTTATAAATAATGAAATTCCCCAAATCATTGTGGTTGTGTAATTCGTTATTGTGCCCTCCTTTGGCTGCGACATATAGTCCGTTTTTACTGTTTTCCAATGAGCGTGCAGTGAATAGCTGTAGGTCACTAAGCCATGTGTCACGTATCAGTGGCTCGGCATCCTGTATATCTTGGAAGGATCTATAGTAAGTGAGGAACAAAAGTTCTCGTGACAAGAATGGATAATTACCAGAGGCATTGTATAGTTTTCCTGCTTGTTGCTCAAACATATATTGGTTTGCTATATGTTTTGCATATCTCATAAGGATGCTATCGTTTAATAGTTTGCCAACGGGAAAACAGATATTCGGTAATATTCCTGCACTATGTGAAGCATCAGCAAAGTTTGCGAATTTGTTATTGCCGATATGTAATTTATAAATATAATTGCCAATGGCTTTCAATTTTTCATTGTTATCCAATGAATATGCGTTGTGTGTCGCCATGTTCAAGAGACATAAGGCTTCAATAAGAGATCCTCCAGCTCTGTCCCAATATGAGATACCCTCATCACAGCCTCCGTCGTTAGGATAGGATGCGAGGAAAGCATCAAGGCTTTGGAGTATTTGGCTGATTGCTTCAAGTTGGTTGCTCCTATTGGACTCGCAAATGAGGACACAAGATAGCCAGTCTTCACATATCCATGTGTTCCAATTACTTGTGCTATTTTTCCAGTGTTGCTTATTGGTACGTGAGGGTATAAGAAAGCGGCGGCTTATTTCATTCCTTGTTTTTTCACAGATGCCGTTTTCTTTTTCTTCCAGTTCATCGTTTAGCATATAGATTGTCCATGCCAATAGATTTGCAGTTTCGGCATTGAAAATATCAACGACTTGATTGTTTTTGTCTGGGTAGTTAGTAGGGTAGTGGGCGGGAAGTCCCCACCAAGGGTCACTGATAAAGTAGTTTAATCCATTGATAATGTCTGGTATGAATTGTTCTCGGTGTTCCATTATCTCAGCCATTACAAGATTCCCCATCTGCTTGCGTTTTTCGAAATATAATTTCTCATAGTGACTTCTGTTTCCGTTTATTTTGTATTCGGCAAAGACTTGCCTTGGAATCGTTTCCCAGGGTTTTGATTTATATCTCATGCCGTACTGTATATAACTCTTCCGCATTGATTCTGGGATGACAGTTCTCCAGTATATCTCCCTTGCGGTAGGAATTGAAGAGAATTGTTGTGGCATTGCGAGGTTTACGTCGAGTATAGTTTTATTGTATTGACGAGCAGGTGGCGTAGGGATTATTTGTCCCATGGCAGTGTCGGGCAGTAGTATTGTGGTGATATATAAAATGAGGAATGAATACAAACGTATAAACTTCATAACTGTTTTTATATATTATGCTATTGATTGTGTTTTTTATTTATCACCATCTCGTAAAGCTGTTGTGTCTGGTTGCTGATTTGCTTCCAGCTATAATGTTGGAGTACTTTTTGCCATGCTCCAATGTCTTTTTTTACCGTTTCTATCTTAGAAGGGTTATTTAGAAGGTCAAGTAATGTATTCCTCAACTCATCTTCTCCAAGTTTTTTAAGTTTCCATCCTATAGGTGCGATATCCAGAGGCTCGGCAAGTCCTCCTACACAGGTTACAAGCACTGGGATGTGTTCTGGTAAAACAGTCATCAATGCCCCGCTTTGTGAGATACTACGATATGGCAACAAATAAACGTCTGTATGCCGCAGCAGGTAGATGAACTCTTCGTCAGGAATGCGCCTAAAATCAGTGATGACATTGTTTAGTCCATTAAGAACAGACAGGTCAATACTGTTGTCATTAACTTTTCCGATAGTGAGTAAAACGCAATTTTTATTCTGATTGAGTCCTGGAGTCTCAGACCACACTTTGGCAATAATATCAGATCCTTTATAATAGTTCTGATATCCTAAGGAGGAAAATACGATTTTATCTTTGAGATTATATTTCTTGTCGTAGATTTGTTCTATTTTATTGTATTCTTCTTTTTTAATATTGAATGGTAGAATTCCATGGTAGATGACAATGACTTTGTCAGGTATGAGATGAAATTCCTTTATCATTTGCTCCTTTGTGGATTGGGAATGCACTATGATTTTGTCGAAGGTGTGATATGCTTTATAGAATACTTTAACATGTTTGTTTTCATTCCCTTGATGAGGGAGTATGTTATGTGCGGTATATATTACCTTTACACCAAGGCTTTTTATTATACGAACCATGATATAATCGAAAAGAGGAAGGCGAAACCATTGTATGTGGACTACTTTGGGGCGAATCCATATGACATGGCACAAGATAATCAGATAAGACCGGATATAACTAAGTGCTTTTCCTAAGTTATGTTTTTTCTTATTGTATGAAAATACTTTTTTGTAATGTAGTTTTGTGCTAATCTCGAAATCATAATACTTGCTACAGAAATAGTATATTGGGATTGTTATATTTTCCAGTAGATAATAATCGTATTTTGCAAGGTTTATCATTGACTGCGGGTCAATGTAAAAAATACTATTTGATGTGGTTCTATGACTCATGATATTATTTGTTGTAGTTTTGAAGATAATGATAGAATTCTATAGCCATGCGTAGAAATTCGGAAGAACCTTTATGGAGTTTCAGACGAAGCCATTCGCGTGCAATCAGTAAGCGGTATGTCTGCTTGTAATTCCTTATGGTTTTCTCGGGTTTATACCCTATGCTCTTATTGAGAAAAACAGATGCGTCTAAACGTTTCTTCTGGTAATCGATATTAGGCTTTCTATTTCCCACGAGGTGTATATAGCGTAATTTATGGTTGTATTTTATATGGAAACCATATTTTTTCGTCATGCGGTAGTGAATGTCATCTTCTTCTCCATACATGAAATGGCGTTCGTTAAACATATCAATAGACTGGAACTTCTCTTTATGTATAAAAAAACAAGAGCCTTGGAGATACATGAGATATGGGATATACCATTCTCGTCTTGTGCAAATGGCATTTAATGTACTGGCAAGATAGCCATTCATTCGTGATGTACAACAGAATGAATTTGTACTTGCTTGCATTGTGGATGTCATCTGTTTCATTCCATACATTAGAAGCTTTTCGTTATTGTCAAATTCTTTCAGCACTGTGCTGAAAATAGGCTCTATAAGTCTAACGTCAGGATTCATTATCATAACAACAGGAGACTTTGCATGGTTAATGCCAATATTGTTTCCTTGTCCATAACCGCCATTATGAGTATTATGAATGAGTACAATGTCGTTGTTGAAAAGCGTTCGCAATTTGGAGAACATTGGCTCACTATCCGGACTATTGTCAACTATTATAACTTCTAACTCACTTGGGATAATGTCACAGTGCCTCCATACGGACTTAATGCAGTCGTAAATATCATTCTCGGATTTATAGGTGACGATGATGATAGATAGTCTTTTTGTCATAGTTACAGCCAATGTGAACCTATTGTTTTTTCTTTCTTCCTTGAAGATAATATTTTTCTGATGTGAAATAAAATCCAAAGAAGTTCTTTTAGAAACATTCCTGGATAATATTTATGTTCGAGAAGCTCATATCTGTAGCAATGTGAAAGAATCTTCAGAAAGTTATATGCTTGTCCCACTATGCTTTGATTTATATCGCATGATACCAACATCAGGTCACGTCGCAGGTGTTTATTGTTATATGCTTTGGTGTTCCCTACCACTTTGCGGTCATGATACATGAATACATTTGGTACAAGAATGGTCTTGATTCCATGATAAGCCATGCGGTTGTAGAAGTTGTTGTCCTCGCTATAATGGAAGAACAATGGGTTGAAACCGCCGATTATTTTGATGAGACCTATAGGCATAAACCAACATGCAGCACAAATTTCACCTGTATAATAAAAAGGTTCAAGATTCTTTCTGACTAACAAGTCATCCTGCAGCTCCCAGTTGTCTCTTATGGATCCACGAAACATGTAATCAAGATGTGTACCGTCTCCGTTGAGATGGAGGGGCGAAAGCAGGGATTTCCCGTCACTTATTTTGAGCATTGTCTCTATGGCATCTGGTGAGAGTGATGCGTCTTGGTTTAGCAGCAACACATAGTCTGCATTGTTGGCAATTGCATATCTTATACCTACATTGTTAGCTTGCCCGAAGCCAAGGTTCTTTTCTTGTGGGAGCCATATCGCATCAGGGTATTTGGATGGTACATGTTTGCGTGTACCATCGGTAGAGCAATTATCTACAATTATAGGTGATATGGGGACAGTTCCAGATTGTAAACTCTCCATGCAACGGTCTATCCATCCCCGATACATAGCATTGTAAGTAACTATAATGGCGTATATTTTCATTTCTTGAGAATCTGGTCAACAATTGATTGCAAGTCGTTTTTTTGCCTTTGCCTAATTTCCATAAGTCGCCTTTCCATTTGTGCTTTTCGCATGTCATGGTTGGTAATGAGCAGTTTAATGGCTTTATACAAGTCGGCTGGATAAATTGGCGAGAAATAGATACCGGCGTCGCCAAGTATTTCTGGTATGCTGGTTACGTTGGAAGCTATTGTTGGTGTCCCATGTCGCATAGCTTCAATTGGAGGGTATCCGAAACCTTCGAAAAATGAAGCAAAGACCAATGCATATGCGTTGGCGTAAGCATGCTCAAGGTCTGAGTCAGACAAGAATGGGATATCAATATGATTTGCATTTATAGTATGCCCATATTTAAGTGTCAGTAAATGTAAGTCAGGATATTCTTTATGTAGCCTTTGAAAGACTTTTCCTAAGATTTGAAAATTCTTATATGGTCTGTTTGCTGCAATCAGCATCAAATATGGTTTCTTTTCATTTATAATATTATACAATGCTTCATTTTCTATTTTTTTGCTTATTGCAGGTTCTTTTGCGGGTGAATAGCATATTCTGATATCCTTTTTAAGCTCTGGGAAGTAGTATTTCAATGCATTTTTGGAATATTCAGATACAGTATATGCTAATGTGTTTTCAGCCGTATATAGAGGGATTATGTTGTTATATATGCGGTAGTTCTGTTTAACCCATCTGCCTAAAAAAATATTGGCACATCCCTTTAACCATTGCCATCCTTTTTTTTCTGTCTTATCCCAAAGTAACAAGTCAATATGGTTGTCCGCTCTCTCAACATCTGCAATATCATGGATAAACATGATGGTCTTGCATGAGATGCCTGTAAGGTCATATGACGCATAAAACTGTCCTACTGCAATAAACAGGACATCAATATTTTTTTGTTTGGTGTAAATGGAAATAGGGGTAGTAGAGATGTCTAAAAGTTGGATGTTATGTTCATCTACATATTTCTGGTAATCATACTGCTTTCCAACAGAAAACTTAGAGTCATAGAGACCAAACAGATTTATTGATGGCTCAATACGTTTGAAAACTTCATCATAAATAGTTTTCGCAAAACTTGCGACACCTCCTATCCCTCTAGTTCTACCATCATACATGAAGGGCAAAAAATCCAGAAGTATGTTCATGCTTTTTTGTTCTCAGATTATTATTACTTATTATATATATTATAATAACGCATAAAAATCCTTCTTATTATAAAATGCAATTAGCGAAGACATAAAAAAAACGAATTAACCCAAGTCGGTTATTAATCATAGGAGGCTATGCTAAGGTAATGATCCCTTCATCAAATTTTGAATTTGTACTTTTCTAACAGGAATACCAAAGCTACGAGAATAACCATGAAGGTATATGTGAAACTCATGAACCTGTAATAGAAAATACCGAACGTGGGTATTATGGAAAGCACAAAGAATGCCAACAACTCACCGATGTTAAGTTCTTCCCGATGGGGCCACTTGAAGATAATTACAGATATGATGAAAAACGCCACGACCCAAAGAATCATTCCTATTGGTGTCAAATCAAGTAAGATATCACCGATATATGTGGCGAAGACACTCATGAAAAACCCTTGCTGACCGGAACGAACACTTCGCCGGTAGTCATCGTTATCAATATGGAATACGTAATGGGCAATAAGAGGAAACTCTCTCTCTGCTGTTATATATTCTGTTTTTGCTTTTTCCCAGAAGAAACAGAAGTTAAGATAGCCTTGTCCTGCATATTGAAGTGCACTTGTGGCAGCTCCGCCATCTCGCTTACTGAATCGTGCGTCAGATACAACAACAAAGTAGGTCAAAGCCGCAAATGCAACTGGAATAGAAACAAATCTGAGTATTTTTTTTACTTTTTTTGACAGGTGTGGATGGAATAGAATCAGACAAGATATAAACATCATACCGTAGAATACCACTTCTGTTCTGTCTGCGCTTTGAATACCTGCGATAGGCATACTTAGGGAGGTGAAAAACAGCAATAAGGTAAACCACCAAGGTCTTTTCCCAAAACACAGATAGTAAAAAAACAGTGGTATAGCAAGCAGTGTCGAGACGTTGAAATAATAAAGGAATCGGAATATATAAGGCATACTTTCTGCCTTTACCTGTGCAGGGGATTCTATTCCTTCGTAATGGTCTGTCCTGACTGTTGACAGGTCACCAGAAAGAATCTCTATCGTGGAGTCTGCAACCAGATATAGGTTTAATAGTGCGATGAGAATGAGAAAACAACTGAGTGCATCGATAACCAGAGGATTATTGATGTTGATATTTTTCAGGTCTTTTTTGTATATCATGGAAAAAGGCAGCATGCCAATACCCAGAAATGCGCAATAGCATATAGTCGGAAGGAAACTGAGTTCTAAATCATAGTTGTCGAACAATATACCACCTTCTTCCAACAAATTACCTAAGACGATGATAATTGCTAAAAAAGAAGTAAGTGTATATAATCCCGACATATATACACAAACGTCGAACCCCTCGTGCTTTTTCCACCAGTAGTATGTCAACAGGCTAAAGAATATGAAAGGAACGACTATCATCTGGTGGAGAATAAATGTTTAATATGTATCAAGTCAGACCAACCTATAAATAGCGTCTTTGTTTGATAAACGAACAAATGGCGATATGCAGGAATCAATGCGTCAGCCAGATAGCCTGCGGCGATATTGCTGGCAATGGAGACAAAGGCTGCTGCCATAATACCGTAGCGTGGCAGTAGCAGATAGTTGAGAAGGATGCAGACGATACATCCGAAACCGTCGCGAAGAATGGCAAACCGCTGTAACCCCTCAGTGACAAGCATGGCTCCCGCAGTATTTGAAAGAGCTACGCTTGCGGCTTTGAATGCCATGACCTGAAGGACGGCTACGGCAGGCAGGTAGGCAGGACCAAAGGTGTAGCGTATCAGCCAATAGGATATTACAGAGACTACCGTTGATGCCAGTAAAGAGAGCCAGAATGAGAGATTCATGAACTGCTGGGCTTTAATCTTGTATTCCGCGACATCACGCTCTCGTGCCTTTACGAGTATAGGAGTGATGGTTTGTGCCAGTATCATAGGCAGGAAAATAAGAACCTCTGTAAATTTTGCAGCTACAGAGAAGAAGCCTACAGAAGTCTTGTCTATTATGCTACCGATCATGACTTGGTCAATGCGCTGATATATTATTACTGCGGCATTTGTCAATAGCAACGGGAAAGATTCCTTTAGGAGAAATATTGCATAGGTTTTGTCAAAATTCCATTCCCGTATAGCTCCGATTTTATACCTGTAAGCCATGATGTAGCCTGTTCCCAACAAGACAAAATCAAACATGTAGGCGAGGATAAACCATGTAAGTGAAGCATGCAGCAATAGCATTAACAGTTTGATGAGAATACTGATGACAGTGCGGCTGATTTCCGCTTTCACGATATATTCGTTCTGTACAATTGCGGTAAAATAGTTGCGTATTACTATCAATGAGTTAAGAACAATGGACAGAGAGTATATCGCAACGAGCAATGTGGTATATCCGTCAGCCTCGAGAAACCATGACGTAGCTATTGAGACAAAGATTAAGACAGCACCGAAGGTGAGCTTGAGACAGAATGCCGTACCAATGATGGTCTGATATTGCTTTTCCCCTCGTGCCTCCTCGCGTATCTCTATAGAGTCAAGACCAAATAGGGCAAATGTCTGGAAAAGGAATATATAGCTGATTACATAGTTCATCAACCCATATTGTTCAGGACCAAGGTAACGGGCTACTATAATACCAACCAACAAGCCCCCCAGCAAATTGACAATCTTTCCCAATACCGCCCAAAACAAATTCTGCATAATTGCTTCTTTTGTCTTGGACAAGTGTATATGTCCGGACAGTCTTGTCAATAAATTCATATTGTCCTGTTTAGAAATTTAAGTGTACGTCTTTCTTTACGACATAGAAAGCTGTGCAGATGAAAACCAAGAACAACATTCCCAAGATGAAAATAACACGCTTGGGACCAGTTGGCTTGACGGGAACCTCAGCACCTTTTATCATTGTAAAGACGGGCGTGCGCTCCCGTACCTTTGCCTGTGCAGCCTGATATTGTGTTTGTATGGTAGTATATGTGTTATACTTCAACTGCATGTCATTCTCCATGTCCTCCAGCTTGGCTTTGACACTTTGAAGGATTACATCTGTGTTAGCGTCTGCAAAGACAATGTACTTTTTGCGCACATCCTCATATTGCTTCTTTGCGTCTCTTGCAAGATTGGCGTAATATACCTCATCCACACGGGCTTTGCTGGTCCGGTATTCGGTGATGAATTTCTGGAGAAGGGTTGTCAGGGAGTCTCCAAGTGTCTTGCATATAAGCGGATCCTGGTCTTTTATGCTGATTGTAATGACACCTGTCTTCTTGTCCACACTGATTGTTATATTACTTCTGATGGCTTGTGCAACCTCATCTTGTGGCTTGGACATATAATAGGGGTCGAAGTCACTGTTTGCTTTTTTGTAGCTTTTCTCTTCTTTCTTGAAGGCATTCTTTATACCGTCAATGGTGGGTTGCCACCAAGCATGTTTCTGATGTTCTTTAAGATACTTGAAATAGTTTGTCTTTATTGAGTCATCCTGGGTCGCTATGGGAATATCGAACAAGTTGGATACAAAGCCATTGTCTTCCATCAAGTCTGGATAGAGTAGCGGGGTAATGGCATCTGTTGACTGTACGTTTGACAGGTCGAATCCAAAGGACGACGCAATGGAACTTAAGGCTCCTGATGTGGACATGTTGTCTATCTCTGGAGCGAGTTTGACATCTGTGGTGTAATAACGTGGAACACTAAAGATGTAAATGCATGACACGATAAAAGTAATAGACAAGATAATGGCGAACGTCCATTTCTTCTCCCAGATTTTCTTTAATACAACCTGAAGGTCTATTACCTTAGGCTGACCAGCAGTCTTGTTAGTCTGTTGTGCCGTTGCGTTTTCTTGAATGTTGGTTTCCTGTAGCTCCTCAACCTTCTCCTCATCGGTAATTATATTGTCTGTCTCTTTTTGTCTCATACGGAAAATCTGTTTACTTCAAAATGTTTGCTAATGTCGCAATCATAGTGGCGATACTTGTCACGCCTGTGCCAAGCGCAAGTTTCTCAGCCATGCTCATCTTGCTCTGTGCCTTTGTCGGGACAACAATCTCGCAACCAGGCTGTACCTTTGCGTCATGTCCTACTTTCGCAACTGTTCCGTTCATATATATAATATATGTGTCGCGCTTTTTGGCGTCACTGGAGAAACCTCCTGCCTGGTCGATATAGTAGTTGACACCTTTCTTGGGAACATAACCGACAGTGTTAGAGTGCATCACGGCACCGTTGATCTTAACAGTTCCATTGTATGGCGGTACGACGATGCGGTCACCTTCACGAAGTACGATGTCGTATTCGCTACCAGGATTCTCAATGGCTTTGTCGAGATAGATACCTACAGGATAGTTAGCAGGGATATTGAATCGCTGTAAGGCTATGTTCTGGTTCTGTTGCGCCACTTGCGTCATGGCTGCGGCGTTCTGGCTGCTGGCAGCCATCTCTAATAGGTTTTTCTGTTGTTGCTCACGTGCCATACGTTGTGACTCCTGCATCTGTGTCCGTTCTGTCTCATTGGTTCTACGCTCTAAGCGCGCTCCCTTAATGTAAGCCATGTCGGTAGGACCGCCAGCAAGCTTTATGGCATCGCTAAGACGGGCGTTGCGCTTTGTAAGTGTGTAGGTGCCGGAGAACATTACCTCACCATCCACAATAATGTTTTGCTGTTGGGTAGAGCCGGGACTCTTGCGTACATATACCTCATCGAAAGGTGCAAGGATGAATCCTGGTTCTCCGTCGATTACAAAACCTTCTTTCAGGGAGAAAGAGTAAGTACGTGCTATCAGCGAGTCGGTAGTCAACGCTGACGGGTTAATGATACGACGTGAAACGTCAACCTTTATAGTCGAGGCGGCTTCTTTAAGACCGCCAGCTTGCAGGATAAAGTCCTCGAGAGTCTCATTCTCAGCGTAGACATACGTTCCAGGATATTGTACCTCACCATGAATGGTCAGAGTCTGCTCCTCCATCACATCCTGACGTGTAGGGACAAACAGTACATCCTCACTTTGTAGAGGGATGTCGGCAACTCTTCCTGTCAGGATTCCCTCAATGTCTACAGAGATAACCTCCAAGGTACGGTTAGCTTTCATTCGGTGCATGACGGCGTGGTTTGTGAACGCGTCTTCCGTGACACCTTCTGCTGCCTCTATCAATGAACGTACGCTATTGATCTCATCTCCTACCTGATACATTCCAGGACGGAAGACGGCTCCTTTTAGCTCTACCATGTTCTCATAGCGGGGAATGACGGAGTCTACAAGGACGGAGTCTCCGTCTGCGATACGGAATGAACTCATGTCAAACTCATTGACATTGTAGATGGAGTATTGTCTGCCATTCTTACGCATTACACGAACAGACTTAGTGTAAGCATCACCGGCAAAACCGCCAGAATAACGCAGGAGTGAACCCATCGTTTCGTTCTTCTTCATCTCATAGTACATAGGACGCTTCACCTTTCCTGAGATGTTAACCAGACAGTCGTAGGCTCCCACGGATATGACATCGTTGTCTGTGAGACGTACGTTACCTGCTGACTGACCGTTAAGGATGAAGTCGTATGCGTCGATGGTACTGATAAGAGTTCCGTTCCTATAAACCTTGATGTTACGCAGTGTACCGAGGTCGCTTATACCACCTGCCAGATACAACGCATTGAATACAGTTGCGAAGGCTGAGAGTGTGTATGTTCCAGGTTTCTTCACCTCACCCATAATATTTACAGTTATGGTGCGGGTCTGACCAACAGACAGGCGTATCTTGCTACTGCTATATCTCTTTCCTAACTGACTCTTTACCTGGGCATTGGCTTGTGATACGGTAAGACCTCCAATCTGTACAGGTCCAAATCCCTCAATGGTAAGGTAACCGTCTGGAGAAATCGTTCCTTGCACTGATTTCTGGGAAGCACCATATATGTCGACAAATACCACGTCGCCAGGACCGAGGCGATATGTCTGCGGGGTGGCGATATTCATGTTTGGCTCAAATGACAGGTTCTTGTTTGTAAACATGTCACGTCCGAAAACCTTCTTTTTCTTCTTGTCGAGCTGAAGCTGTTTTACAAGCTGGCGATACATCGCGGCTGTGTCTATAGGAAGCCAGTCGTCCATCTCATCCTGCATGAGAATGAAGTCTTCGTTGTACTCATCGTAAACAGTAGACTCCTCGTCATCATGCCTCCTAATGCGGTAGTTGGAGTAGCGTGAGGCTGTCTCCAGCTCATCGTCAGACATCTGGCGGGTTTCCTTGGCAATGTCATCTGGGGTCAGCCCTTGACGATTTTGTCCGTTATTGCGCCTGCTGCGCTCATCTGTCTGTTGCTCTGTTGGGACGGTACCCAGACCGGAACCTTTCTGCATACGTTCGTACATGCTACGCACGCGGCGTATCTGGCTGATGTTTACACCGTTTTGCATGAGCTTGGTGACAATCTGTGCCTGTGAGGTTCCTCTGCTGTGTTCCTTTACGATTAGCTCCATCACTTGATTGTCCGACATAGACTGTGCGTATGCGCCAAAGGCACATATAGACATCAGGAATAGTAGGATGAGTTTCTTGCTATTGCAAGCATTATGGAATAACTTCATTATGTTTTGAATTTTCTGAGTTTTGCCTGTTTCTTTATTATATAACTATAAATTTCAAAAATTGTTGCAAAGGTACTATAATTTATTTGTTTTTTTGTAATTTATCGTTGATTTATTTGCAGGATTCAGACTTTGGCAGTATTTTTGCACTCTGATTTATAACCATGGGGCTGTCTGGATTTGACGGCGAGATGAAATGGTATATAAGCATGCGGAGCGTCGGTGGCTGGCTCCATAATCTCAGTTATCAGAAAATTAATTGGCAACAATCAGTATGCTCTCGCTGCCTAGTCGAAGTATAGTAGACTACTTGGCTTAATTCCCTTGCAAGGCGAGGGAACGGGACGTCGCTCAAGGGATGTTGTTCCGAATCTTCTTGATATAGCGGCGCAGGTAAATCGGAAATAGTCTCACGGATGTCCCGGCTTTGGGATGAGATCTTAGGGGATAAGGTAACAGTTGGTGGTCCAGGTCTTGCTGTTACACGAAAACCAAAGGCTGGAATAAGCATGTAGAAAATGTATGGTTTCCTTGTGCGGACGCGGGTTCGACTCCCGCCAGCTCCACAAAAAAGAGGATGTGTGCACACATCCTCTTTTACGTTTATGTTAACTTTTCTTCCGGACCCTCCGGAATTTCCGGGTAATCCGGACTTTCCGGCCTGATTCCCGTTATCGCTCTCAGTCGTAACAGCTGAACATCTGGTTGACTTTGTCTTTGTCCATCTTTGGCGACAACAGACTGAAAAGCCATACTATAGGAAAGCCTCCGAGCATGGCTATAGCTCCACAATTGATGGGGTTTATAGGATTGCCTAACAGCATATTGGTAACGGTGATGCCCACACCCCATACGAAGCAAGCCCATACTGACAAGGTGGTAACTCCTTTCCAGTACAGTCCCAACATGAACGGAGCGAGGAAGGCACCTGCCAAGGCACCCCATGAGATGCCCATGAGCTGTGCAATGAAGGTTGGTGGGTTAAGGGCTATCATCAAAGAGATTACAATGAAGAAGACAATGAGTACTCGCATGATGACGACCTTACGGCGTTCTATTTTCTCAGAGACCTCATCGTCAATACTTCCTTCCTGTACCTCACCGGGCAATGCTTTCTTGTCACGGTATATCAGGTCAAGCGTCATCGTGCTTGAGGAAGTAAGGACCAATGATGCCAGGGTAGACATTGACGCCGAGAGCACCAACAGAACTACTAACGCAATCAGGATGTCGGGTAGTGACGATAACATCGATGGTATGATGGCATCAAAGTCGAGCCGTCCGTTGGGAAGGGTAGGAGGTGTGCCAAACAAACGGCCGAAACCGCCAAGGAAGTAGCATCCTCCGGCAACTACAAGAGCGAATATCGTAGAGATGATCGTGCCCCGTCGGATTGCACTTTCATCTGTGATGCTATAGAACTTGCCAACCATCTGAGGCAGTCCCCATGTGCCGAGCGATGTAAGCACAACCACACCCAGGAGGTTCCAAGGGTCTGGTCCTAAGATCGTGGCGAAACCACCGTTCTCGATAGTCCCTTGAGCGTTCGGAGCGTCAGCCGGTAACGCTGCCATCTTGTCTATGGCAGCCATTAGTCCGCCCTGTGAGTTCAGTACTGCTGCAATGACCGTCACGATACCGAAAAGCATGATGATACCCTGTATGAAGTCGTTCATGGCAGTTGCTTTATAGCCTCCTAATATCACATATACGGCAGTGAGTATTGCCATGATGATGACACAATACTCATAAGGAATGCCGAAACCCATCTCAAACAAGGTGGAGATCCCTTTGTATACTCCAGCCGTGTAGGGAATAAGGAAAACGAATGCTATTACGGATGCCACTACGCGCAACGCCTGACTGTCGAAGCGTGTGCCGAAGAAATCAGGCATGGTACGGCTTTCAATATGCTGTGTCATCAGTTTCGTGCGTCTGCCGAGGATAATCCATGCCAGCAGAGAGCCGATGATGGCGTTTCCTACACCAATCCATGTACTCGACAGACCGTATTTCCATCCGAACTGTCCTGCATAACCTACGAATACTACGGCAGAGAAATAGCTCGTGCCGTATGCGAAAGCGGTAAGCCACGGACCTACTGAGCGGCCGCCTAAGACGAATCCGTCAACATTACTGGCTTGTTTACGGGAGTACAATCCCACTGCTACCATCACAGCCAGGAAAATGATTGTCAATAATACTTTTATGAACATTGTTTTAAAGTTGAAAGTTTAAAGATGAAAGTTTAAAGGTGTTCCCGTTATGAGAATTCATCATACTTCATTTAATTCTCAGAACGCCACCTGAACCTGTGCCTGAAGCATGTTGTAGTCTTTCTGGAACTGGCTCCATGTACGGGTATATTGCAGTTGCAGCCTGCATTTCTTGTAAAACCAGTATTGTAATCCTAAAGTAGCTTGTGTCTGGTCGAATTCCATGTCAATATTGCGGTCGAAGAAATCGGCTGATGCAATGACATCAACACCTTCAGTCATCGGGACGCATGCAGTGAGGTATGCGCCGCGGCTCTTTACCTTGCCGTCTTTACCTGCGAGATACTCTCCTCTGAGGCTGATGGGACGTGCCTCCTTGTATTGTCCGGGGGCGTATGCGCCGGTCTTATATTCTGCTCCAATGCTTAGTCGGTCGCGTGTGTAGTCATCGCCTTCTTTTATTTCCGGGTTCCATGCGGCAGTACCGATGGCATGTCCGGTGCCTTTTTGTCCTGATGCTACAATACGCAGTCCTTTTACAGGTCGTACATCTAATCGTGCGATTAAGTCTTTCTTGTTATTGCCGTCTCGTTTGTTTATGCCTTGTCCGTTCATTACTCCCAACTCATAATAGAAATGGTCTTTAAAGAGAGAGCCATAAACCATCAGTCCTAAGTCACGACCGTAGTTTACTCCATGAAGAGGGTCTGAGCCACATCCCGAGAGGTATGTCACTGATTGTGAGCATACGTCAATCAACTCAAGCTGTGTAGGTGACAGGGGATTTTCTAAGGAATAGCTGTTTTTGAATTGTCCGAGACGGATAGTGATGGATTTGTCTTTGGTGATGCGGTAGTCGGTATAGAATTCCTGAACCACGCTGGAGAAGTCATGCATAAAAAGGAACGACCAGCGGTCTGTAATGCGTGCTTTCGCCCAAAGAAGGGTACGTTTTAAGTTAAAGTCGTTAGTTTGTTTGTCGTTACTGTCTTGCCAGGAGTAACCAGCCTGTGCGTAACCGTTGAGCTGTATGCGCTCTGAAAGCTCTTTCATCCAGTCGGGATTCTCCTGACTCTGTTGCCCCATGGCGTACTGGCTGCTCATTGCCGCCATGATTACTGCGAGTGTCGCAGTCCTAAAAATCTTTTTTCTCATATATATAATAATGTTTATAGTGTAATGTCATAACGATAAGGGGAACACCTCTAACCTTTAACGTGAAGTAACTACCAGTCATTCAGGTTAGCCTTCGCCTCAACTTTAGTCTCTATGTCATCGGCGAGGGCAGGGAAGAAGTCCATACCGGTAATCTGCTCTATCTCATCAACGCTTCTGACCGCTTCTGCCATCTTCTGTTTCTTTCCTTCGTTACGGTAGATGAAACCAATGGCTTTCGGTGTCCCTTGGCGGCATAGCACCACCTTAAAGAATGCGTCGGGTACCCACACTTTATTCTTTCCGATCTTTTTCTGCTCTCCCTTGCCGTAAAAGAGAGGACCGCAAACGATGTCTATGGCACCATATTGTCGTGCCCAGTCCCTGCAGAGCATCTCAACGTCATTCCATTCGTATTTGTTTAAGCCGTGGTTCTGTGGACAGATATTGGTGAAGAGGAACGTCTGGCTCATAGCTGTCGCATCCCATTTGTTGTCACCGGCAGGACACATGTGTCCGCGGTCATAACGTGAGTTGTAGTAATCCCAGTCGGTGGCGCGTGGAGTCTTTATCGCCTCATCCTCATGGAATGTCTCATTTGAGCGTTGGTTCTTACCATAGGTATGGTTTTTCGTCAGATGCCAAGCTACCCAGTTAGGACATCTCGTATCTTTGTTGTATGAGGTGGTATATCCTTTGCGTCTCAGTATTATCTCCGGATGGTTGGTAAGTGGCGCAGGCAGCTCCATCATCGTGACACCCTTTGTGGCTGTTCCTGCTGAGGTGTCATGGCTCTTCTCTTCTGGTGAACTATAGAACTCCGAACGCTCCGAAGATGCCGGTTCATTACTCTTTTGTGCATCTTTGCATGATGTCAAAATGCAAAGGAAAATAGCGATAAAGCTTACTTTTTGTAACTTCATGCCTGCAAAGTTACGATTAAGTGAGCGTAATACAAAATATAAAAGGCATTTTTTTATTTTTATTTCCATCCTACCAGTCGCTGAGGTCGGCTTCAGCCTCAATCTCTCTCTCGATGTCGTCAGGCAGGGACGGGAAGAAGTCTATGCCGGTAATACGCTCAATCTCGTCAACAGAAAGGACATAGTCGGACATGGGACGATGACCGTCTTCATTCTCGTAAAGGAAACCGATAGCTTTCGGTGTGCCGCGCATGCATAGCACAACCTTATAGAATGCGTATGGCACGCCTACATGGTTGTGCCCGATAGTCTTATAGCCGGAGTCGAAGACCGGTCCGCATACGATATATATGTCACCGTATCGCTCAGCCCAGTTGCGGCATTTCATCTCAAGGTCATTCCAGTCTCCTCCATTGAGGTTATGGCTCTGTGGACACATGTTTGTAAGCAGGAAACAGTCTTCTTGTGCTTGTCGGTCCCATTTGTTGTCGCCTGAAGGACACATGTGACCACGGTCGTAGCCTGAGCTGGAGTAGTCGGATAGCTGTGCCTTGGGGGAGGCAACGTCATCATCTTCACGGTATTTCACGCCCTTGCGCTTGAACTGTCCGCTTGTGTGGTCTGCGGTGAGATGCCATGCCGTCCAGTTCGGACATCGGGTGTCTGAGTTATATGATGTTGTATATCCAGTCCTGCGCAATATCTGTTCGCTCGTTCCTTTCAGTGGAGCGGGTATCTCTATTCCTTTAACAAGCTCTATGTCAGTATTGCCCTGCTGGCTGTCATCGGCAGTCACATACTGTTGATTGTCATCAGCAGCCGTCTCTTGTTGACTATTGTCTACAGCCACCTCCTGTTGACTGTCGTTTGCCGCAGTCTCCTTATGATGTTGGAGTGCTATTTCGCAAATAAGCATCAAGCCTACCAACAATATCTTCCACATTGACTTAATAGTTCTCATTCCTCATTATTCATTCAAGAAGGTTGACAAAAGTTCCTTGTGGTGTCCGGGCAGGATGATATGGTGATTACCGATAGGCTCACTGAGGAAATAAGAGGTCTTGTCTGGGTTGGACAACTGTATTACCTGCTGAGTCCTGCATAGATCTGGCTTGGACTCATTTCTGATAAGCTCACCCTCCTCGATGAAGTGGCGCGACAGGTCGCCTGACACCTTGAAGATTGTCACGCCTCCCTCTTTCATATAGCCTCTGATGCCAATCCCTATGCCTGACTCGAAGTGGGTGTCGAACTCATACCGTTCCACCAGGTTGAGGGGAATGGTGCAGTGAGCGAAAACCATTTCTCCGGTTTCTGGGTTGATGCTTGCGGGGTTTGCCTGAAAACCGCTCTTTCCTGTCAGCGCCTGGGCTATCTTCATCGATAGCATGGCAGGTACGTCGCCCTCGCATCCAGCGATGATACCTTCGGAATTAAGCTTTGCCAATGCAAGGCAGCCGGTGTTGTGAATGGCTGTCAGCAAGTCGAAGCATCTGATAGTGAAACCTTCCAGTCTATATCGTCCAACAATTTTTTTCAGTGCGTCATATATCTGGTTGGCAACGGGCAATGCCTCTCTTATGACTGTCTCTTGTGCGCTCTCCTCGGGCTCTCTCAACGGTGTCTTTTCTATCTCTTCGAGCAGTTCCTGCATAGGGATGTCTGTCAAGTCTATACCCAGCGCAGCCTTGATCCTGTCTTTGTCGGCATTACTTGAGATTAGCCAGTCGGAAGGCTTGCCTATTATTCCCAGTCGGCAGCCTTTCAGCTTCATCTTTGCCTCGCCAGCCTTTGCCAACAGCTTGGTACGACGGCACACATATTCGTTGCTGCCATGGATAATCTCGCCCATAAGACCGTTTTGTCGCAGAAACGAAAGTATCTCCATTGAGGCTGCAAGGGAGTTGCTCTTGCCAGATGTCAGAAGATAGAAAGGACTGTGCGACTGAGCCTGAAGCTGTGGGAGGAGTGTCTTGAAGATGCCTTCTGTTCCGCCTGTCCTGACAAAGATGAGGTCGAGTGAGTGACTGCCGTAGCTGGCATAGTTGCCGCCAAAGTATTCGTAGTCAAAGTTTAGTCCGCTAAGAAACTCTCCGGTCATTGTCTCTACCGATGACTCTTGGTGAAGGTCAGATGTAAGTGTAAATATCGCAATGCTCATATTATTTTTGTTTGATGCAAAGTTACTATTAAGTGAGCGTAATACAAAATAAAAAGCCATTTTTATTTTTATTACCGAACGGAAGTAACTTGGGCGAAGCCAAAGTTAATTCGATTAAGAGAGAGCAAAGAAAGCTTGTTTTCTTTGCCGAGCGTGAGAAATTTATGAATCTGGAGTCTTTTCTCTTTTAAAAAGCATTTCATTCTGGTTAATTATGAATTCATTTTGTATAATTTCTTTCAGTCGCTTCGCTTGGTGAAAGCGTACTGAAGACACGGTTACTTTGCGAAGCAAACAACATAATACAGAAACGATTTCTTTGCGAAGCAAACCCGACTGAGCGAATCTAACCGAGCGTTTGCTAAAAACTAATTTTTAAAAAACGTATTTTTGCGTCACGCGTC
>CAJOPT010000041.1 GCA_905236455.1 uncultured Prevotella sp.
CGATATAAGAGCGTTCTTTGGTATAGTGAAAATCATGTAAGAATATGTAAGCTGTCTGGTTTCCAAACTGTTACCTATTCAGTTTGGTTATTGTTTCAACCTCCTGATTTTCAATCACCTATAAGTATTTGTGCCATTTTTGAGTTATAAACCTGTCAAGGGTATTCCTGTCGCACTTGCAAATTTTGGCAACTTTTCGTTTTGATGTTCCATTACGTAGGAGTTCCTTGATGAGGACTTCTTTGCCTGAAAGTTTGTATTTATCGGGACTACTCTTCTTCCCTTTTGGGCGACCAAGGACAACGCCTTCTGCTTTCTTCCTTGCCAAAGCCTCTTTTGTTCTCTGACTGATAAGATCGCGCTCTATCTCTGCAGACAGTCCGAAAGCAAATGCAAGGACCTTGCTTTGAATGTCATCACCCAATCGATAATTATCCTTGATGGTCCACACCTTACACTCTTTAGTCATGCAAATATTCAGTATTTCCATAATCATAAACAAGTTTCTGCCTAAACGAGAAAGCTCTGCACAGATGATAACGTCGTCCTTTCCTACTTGTTTTAGCAACGCTCCCAGCTGCCGCTTGTTGTATGCCTTAGTGCCACTGATGGTTTCTTCTATCCAACCATCAATCTTCAACTTTTTTCGTTCACAGAAAATTGTTAATCTCAAATCTTTAGTTCTCGACAGTCTGCTTGTCACTGCTCACTCTAATATAACCGTAAATCATAACTTTTTTCCTTCAAAATAATAAATAATTGCCAATAATTTCTATCTTTGCAGCAAAATAATAAAGAAATATGAGAAAAGCAATATCCATACTGGACAAAGATTACAAGCAATGGGTAAAAGCCCTTGTCGTGCGCTACCGCCAGAGCCAAATCAAGGCAGCAATCAAAGTGAATCACGAGCAACTGATGTATAACTTTATGCTTGGACGAGACATAGTAGAGATGCATGTTGAAGAAAGGTGGGGTGAAAGTGTTATCAAACAGCTCAGCATAGACTTAAAGAGAGAAATGCCCACAGCAGAGGGTTTGTCAGCCACCAATTTAAGGTATTGCAGACGTTTCTATCTCCTTTATTCTAAGTCAGTTGCAATTTACCCCCAAATTGAGGACAAATTAAATGAAACATCTGTCACCTCAATTTGCCCCCAAGTTGGGGGCGAAATACAGGCTCTATTTCCACCACAAGAATTATCTCCGATATTCAATGTACCTTGGGGGCATCATAAATTGATAATGGACAAGGTAAAGGGCGATGTAAACAAAGCTCTTTTCTATATCAGCCAGACATTGGAAAATGGATGGAGTCGTGCGCTACCGCCAGAGTCAAATTAAGGCGGCCATCAAAGTGAATACTGAGCAATTGATGTTCAATCTCAGTCTGGGCAAAGAAAACAAGCTTTTTTTGCTCTCGCTTAATCGAAATTTTCGTACCTTTTAAGAAGGTACTTCCGTTCGACAACCAACGGTCACTGTTTGCGTAGCAAGGGAAAGTAATGAAAATAAAAATGAATTTTTCTTTTGCATTGTGCTCACTTAATTGTACCTTTGCAACGCAAAACGTTGCGTCTCCTACGTAGCCGAGCGATAGCTGCCCTTTTTAAGAGAGGTTATAAATATTGAAACACATAAATTATGAGTAGCGAAAAAACAGCTCATGTAGTAACCCAAACGGTGGATGAACTGTCAGGGAAGGAATCCCTGAAGGGTCTTTTCCATGAGCATCGTGATGGTGATCCACTACCGTCAGCGAAAGTCCTTGAAGAGATTATCGAGCTTGCAAGGGCGATTATTTTCCCAGGTTTTTACGGACATTCTTCCGTAAAGTTTCACACTATCAAATACCTGATTGGCGTCAACATTGAGAGGATGCACAAGCTACTGAGCCAGCAGATCCTTGCCGGACTGTGCTTCGGACTGTCCTCTGAAGAAGACGAAGAATGTGCATGTAACGACTCAAGGATATGCCTTGACTATGCCACAGAACTCGCCAGTAACCTTATTGCCAGGCTTCCGAAAATCAGGAGCATCCTTGCCACAGATGTAGAGGCAGCCTACAACGGAGACCCTGCCGCTGCCAGCTTCGGAGAGATTATCTCCTGCTATCCGGTCATCAAGGCACTTATAAACTATCGCATAGCCCATGAGCTGTATCTGCTTGGGGTGCCACTTATACCCCGTATGATAACTGAGATGGCACACTCCGAGACAGGCATAGATATCCATCCGGCAGCAACCATAGGCACACACTTCACCATAGACCATGGTACAGGTGTCGTCATCGGAGCGACCTGCATCATAGGAAACAACGTGAAACTATATCAGGGTGTTACTTTGGGAGCCATCAGTTTCCCACTTGACGAAAATGGCAACCCCATAAAGGGAATACCAAGACATCCTATCTTGGAGGACAACGTTATTATCTATGCCAATGCCACCGTCTTGGGACGCATCACAATTGGCAAGAGCTGTGTCATCGGTGCCAACGTATGGGTGACACGAAACATGCAACCATATACCCGGAAATATAATAAAGAGAAAATTGACAATTTAGACTTGGAATTCAGTAATGGAACAGGAATTTAATAACACTATCAACAATGGGAAGATAACGGGTACGACAACGGGAACAGAAAAAAAAGTTAACGTTAGCGTAAAAAGTGACTCTGAGGAATTCGAGATTATCGCCAAGACCTTTATGGGGCTTGAGAACATCCTGGCAGAAGAATTGACACAGCTCGGAGCCAACAACGTACAGACAGGTCGACGAATGGTGTCGTTCACAGGTAATAAGGAACTATTATATAGAGCCAACGTACAACTGCATACTGCCATCCGTATATTGAAACCTATAGCACATTTCAAGGCCCGCTCTGCCGATGACATGTATGACGAGATCATGAAAATCGACTGGAGCAAATATATCGGACAAGGGAAGACGTTCTCTGTTGACTCCGTGGTATATTCAGAAGAGTTCCGCAATAGTCGTTTCGTAACATACAAGGTCAAGGATGCCATCGTTGACCAGTTCCGTGAGAGAACTGGCGAACGCCCCAACATCTCTGTTACAAATCCAGACATACGGCTGAACATACATATTGCAGAGGACAATGCCACACTGTCACTTGACTCAAGTGGTGAGTCACTGCACATCAGAGGCTACCGTCAGAACAAGGTAGAGGCACCACTCAACGAGGTGCTTGCAGCAGGTATGATCATGATGACTGGTTGGAAGGGTGAGACAGACTTCATTGACCCTATGTGTGGCAGCGGTACTCTTCTCATCGAAGCGGCACTCATTGCACGCAACATCTCCCCTGGAGTGTTCCGCAAGGAATATGCCTTTGAGAAATGGCCAGACTTTGACCGTGACCTGTTTGACGAGATATACAACGACGACTCACAGGAGCGCGAGTTCAAGCATCATATCTATGGTTATGACATTGACATGAAGGCTGTAAACTCAGCACGCCTGAACGTAAAGGCAGCAGGCTTCTCACAAGACATAACCATTGAGCAGCAAGACTTCAAAGACTTCACCAAGCCTGCTGAGAAGAGCATTATTATTACCAATCCTCCTTATGGAGAGCGGATCTCCACCCCTAACCTACTGAACACCTACAATATGATCGGTGAGAGACTCAAGCATGAGTTCAGCGGCAATGACGCATGGATACTAAGCTACCGCGAGGAATGCTTTGAGCAGATTGGTCTGAAGCCAAGCATCAAGATTCCACTCTACAATGGAAGCCTTGAATGTGAGTTCCGCAAATATGCCATGTTTGACGGGAAGATGAAGGTTTTCAGAAACGAAGGCGGCATAATAAAGACCGAAGAGGAGAAAAAAGAAATGGCGCAGAAGCACCGCTTCAAACAGGAAAGAGAGTTCAAGCAAAGACTCACCGACACTGAGAGCAACGAAAGCGGTGACATCCGGTCGTTCAAGTTCTTTTCATTCGAGAAAAACCATCTGGGAGAATCTTTGAGAAAAGAAAAAAGACCTTCACGAAACCGCTTCGACAATGACGACAACGGCTTTGAAAGGAAAGGCAGGTATCAGGACAAAGGCAGAAGAAGTTTCGGCAACGATGACAGACGTCAGGACAGAGGTAGAAGGAGTTTCGATAATGATGACAGGCGGCAGGACAGAGGCGGAAGACGCTCTGGAAACGACAGAGGAGGAAAGTATGCCGCCCGTGGCGGTTTCAAACAAGGTGGCGGAAAGAAATCTTTCCGTAAGGATTCCGACAGACAGAGAGGGGAATAATCAATAAATGCATACAAGCATGGGAAAGAAATTAAGGTATTTAACGTTGACACTCACTGTAGGACTGGTATCGATAATATCCATGGCACAGGAAAAGAAACTCTTTACACTCGAGGACATCAATTATGGCGGCACCAACTACTGGAACATGATGCCAGCCAACCGCTATACGACCTGGTGGGGTGACGAGCTTATACATACAGATATTGACCGCTGTAATGTTATCGACAAGAAAACCGGTAACGAGACGCTACTCTTCACACTTGAGGAAATACAGGGAATTACCGGCAGCGACAAACACAACAAAATGCGCCACTTATATAACTGCTCATTCCCCTACCCCGACAAAACCATTGTCAAGCTTATCAACGGTCAAGAGTTATTGCTCGTTGACTGGGAAAAGAAACAACTGGTGGCTCGTTATGACCGCGACAATGTACAGGCGGAAGAATGGAACAGTAACTCACAAGCTTTCGCATACGTCAAGGACAACCAGCTGAATATCAACATCCCTAAGCTTGATAAGTCTGATAATACATGCATCACCACAGACGGCTCACGCGAGATTGTCTATGGACAAAGTGTACATCGTAATGAGTTTGGCATAGAGAAAGGACTATTCTGGAGTCCTGACGGCAACCGTCTGGCTTTCTATAGAATGGACCAGTCGATGGTTGCCGACTATCCGCAAGTTAATATCGACGCACGTATATCCGAATATACCCCTGACAAATATCCTATGGCAGGTGAGACCTCACACAAGGTTACCGTTGGTGTGTTTGACATAAGAACAGGAAAAACAATATATCTGAAGACACCCGTATCTAATGCCACAGACGCAGATGGCAACCAACAGGATGCTACTGCAGTATATTTCACTAACATTGCGTGGAGTCCTGACAACAAGACAATATACATGTTCGAGCTCAACCGTGACCAGAATGACTGTAGACTGGTGGCATACAATGCAGAGACAGGTGAGCGAATGAAAGAACTATACCGCGAGCAAAATCCGAAATACGTTGAGCCACTCAACCCCATCACATTCCTGCCATGGGACAGCTCAAAGTTTATAATGCAAAGTCAAAAAGACGGATACAACCACTTATACCTTTTTAATAAGGACGGCAAGGAACTAAAGCAGCTCACCTCAGGCAAATGGGCTGTTATGGGAATAGTAGGATTCAACTCAAAGCAGAAGACTGTCATTATAGCCTCTAATGAGAGAAATCCGATACAAAAGAACCTCTATTCTGTCAATGTAGGCAATGGAAAAAGAACCCTGCTTGACAACGGCAGAGGGTATCATAACGGCGAACTGTCAGAAAGCGGCACTTACATCCTTGACCGATATCAGGAACCCACCGTTCCCCGGAAAGTGGATATAATAAAGGTAACAGGCAAGACTAAGACTGAGACCGTAAACTATCTCACCGCTGAAGACCCATGGACAGATTATCAAGTACCTGTATATGAGAATGGCACCATAAAGGCAGCAGACGGGATTACAGACTTGTACTATCGCATGGTGAAGCCAGCAGACTTCAATCCTACGAGGAAATATCCTACTATCATCTACGTATATGGAGGACCACATGCCCATAACGTTGACGCACGTTGGCATTATGGCTCACGCTCATGGGAGACATATATGGCTCAGAAAGGATATATCCTCTTTATCCTCGACAACAGAGGCAGCGAGAACAGAGGATTGGATTTTGAGCAAGCCACCTTCCGCCAGTTAGGACAAATCGAGATGGAAGATCAGATGAAAGGTGTAGACTTCCTGAAAACGCTACCCTATGTCGACGCAGACAGGCTGGGTGTTCACGGATGGAGCTTCGGCGGTTTCATGACAATCTCCCTCATGACCAACTACCCTGATGTGTTCAAGGTTGGTGTGGCAGGAGGTCCTGTCATCGACTGGAAATGGTATGAGGTAATGTATGGCGAACGATATATGGACACTCCACAGAGCAATCCTGAGGGGTATGAGAAGACCAGTCTAATAAACAAAGCAAAAGACCTCAAAGGCAAGCTCCAGATTATCACCGGCTATAACGATGATACGGTAGTGCCGCAACACTGTCTGTCGTTCCTTGCAGAATGTATCAAGGAAGGAACACAACCCGACTTCTTTGTATACCCTGGCGAGCCTCATAACATGCGGGGACACCAGAGTGTACACCTGCATGAGCGTATTACACAATATTTTGAAGACTATCTTAAATAACGATTATGGCATTTAACGCAATTATACCTAATGACCCCGTGGATACAAAAACAGCGTACTTCCCTACCATGGGGCTGAAGAAAGAGATAACGATCCTGCTACTGGGCAGTGGCGGTCGTGAACATGCCTTGGCATGGAAGATTGCCCAAAGTGACAAATGCGGAAAACTGTATATTGCCCCTGGCAATGCAGGCACATCGAATGTCGGTGAGAATATCCCTATCGGTGTAAACGATTTCGAGAAGTTGAAAGACTTCGCTATCGAGAAACAAGTAGACATGGTAGTTGTTGGTCCGGAAGACCCACTGGTAAAGGGTATTTACGACATCTTCAAGGCTGATCCACGTACAAGTGCCATACCCGTGATAGGACCATCGAAAGCCGGTGCGGTGCTTGAGGGGTCGAAAGATTTCGCCAAAGGTTTCATGCAACGGCACAACATCCCTACAGCCAAGTATCAGACCTTCGACGGTGAGCATCTTGAACAAGGATTAGCATTTTTAGAGACATTGAACGCACCATACGTATTAAAAGCCGACGGACTGTGTGCCGGTAAGGGTGTGCTTATACTCCCCACCCTTGAAGAAGCAAAGAAAGAACTGAAAGAGATGCTCGGAGGAATGTTTGGGAACGCATCGTCACAGGTAGTAATCGAAGAATTCCTTTCAGGCATAGAGTGCTCGGTATTCATATTAACCGACGGCAAGCATTATAAGATTCTCCCTGAGGCAAAAGACTACAAACGCATTGGAGAAGGTGACACTGGTCTTAATACAGGTGGCATGGGAAGTGTCACACCTGTTCCTTTTGCCACCAAGGAATGGATGCAGAAGGTGGAAGACCGTATAATCCGCCCCACTGTGGATGGCTTGGCAGAAGAAGGTATCGACTACAAAGGGTTCATCTTCTTCGGACTTATCAATGTTGACGGAGACCCTATGGTAATAGAATACAACTGCCGCATGGGGGATCCAGAGACAGAGAGTGTGATGCTTAGGCTCAAGAGTGATATTGTAGACCTGTTTGAGGGCGTCGCAAAAGGAGACCTCGACAAGCGAGCCATTGAGTTTGACGAGCGTAGTGCCGTTTGCGTGATGCTTGTGAGCGGAGGCTATCCGCAAGAATACAAGAAAGGCTATACTATTACAGGAATAGAAGAAGTAGATGGCAGCATCGTATTCCATAGCGGTACAGCATTGAAAGACGGAAATGTCGTGACAAATGGCGGAAGAGTTATCGCTGTATCATCATACGGCAAGGATAAGGACGAGGCCCTCGCCAAGTCTTTTGAGGAAGCAAAGAAAATAAAATTCACTGACAAATACTTCCGTTCTGACATAGGAAAAGACCTCCGCCCATGAGAACCAGACGCTTACAGAACAAAATAGCAGAGAGCCGTTTCGCTTTGACCGTCACGGCTGCCGTATGTCTTTTTATCTGGTTTATAGCAGGGTTAGCCTTTACACCAAGCGGATGGAATATGACAGAAATCATAAACAATCCTGTCTCCATTCTCAGGAATAATATTCTTATTACCATACCAAGTATGACAGCTGCCACCTACCTGATGGTTGAGCTTAATAATACCAATGCACTGATAAGAATATACAGCCGCATGGTATCGTGTACCTTCCTGGTAATGATAACCATGCTGACTTTCCAATACACTTCGATTGATGCCGCGATAATAACCCTGTGTGCAGTAGGGTTCTATACCCCACTATTCCATGCTTATCAAGACAAGCTTGCGGCAGGAAGGGTGTACTTTGCATTCCTTTTCATGGGAATAGCCAGTATATTCTTTATACAGGCAATATTTTTCATGCCACTGATGCTGATCCTCATGGCAACAAAGATTCAGGCCATGAGCGCACGCTCGCTAACAGCTGCGTTTCTCGGAATCCTGACTCCATACTGGTTTATGGTAGGCTACTATGTGGCAACCTCCTCCATAGAGTCGATGACAGAACACTTCTCTGATATAATAAGATTTGGCGCTATAGCTGACCTCCGCATACTCTCCATACAACAAATTGTATCTGGTATTTATTTGCTTTTATGTGCATTGACTGGAGGAATACACTACTTGCGGACACGGCAACAAGACCGCATTCGCACCCAGATGCTTTATGAGTCTATTATCATCGTCGACTCCATGGCATTCATTTTCCTGCTTCTTCAGCCAAACCTTTTTGAGAAACTATCAGGTATAATTATTGTAAATACGGCACCTTTAATAGCCCATTTTATAGCATTAACAGAGACCAAATGGACAAACATCCTCACTATTCTGTTAATCTTGTTAGCTGTTATCATTACATTATTTAACCTATGGATGCCTTCATTGACATTCTGATAAACTGGGGCTACTGGGGTATGCTGGCAGCAGCTTTCCTCGCTGGAAGTTTTTTCCCTTTCAGTAGCGAGGTGGTAATGCTTGCGCTTAATGCTGCAGGACTCGACTCATGGCAGCTAATCCTTTACGGCACTATCGGCAATGTTGCCGGCGGCATGTTCAACTATTGCGTAGGCAGAGCCGGAAAGCTGGAGTGGATAGAGAAATATCTTCATGTCAGCCATGAGAGTCTGGCAAAAGCACGTCTTTTTATGAGAGGACATGGAGCATGGATGGGCTTTTTTGCTTTTATCCCAGTACTCGGCTCAGCCATTACCATCGTACTGGGGCTGACACGTGCGAATCTTCCGATTTCCGTCACAAGCATCACAACAGGCAAGTTCCTTAGATATGTTGTGCTCATATATGGAACAAACCTGTTTTTCTAAAGTACAGAAATGCCAATAAATGTTTAAACAACGCCTTTTCTGCCTTTCTATCAACAAAATCTCGATGGATATGACTCATTTTCAAGAAAAAAGGCTTAACTTTGCATCCATTATTCAGAATCATAAATCAAGTAGTAAATGAAACAGTTTAGATTAGTGGACAATATAATGGGATGGTTGGCATTTGCCATTGCAGCCTTCGTATATTGTTCAACTATTGAACCAACAGCCAGTTTCTGGGATTGTCCAGAATTTATCACGACAGGTTATAAACTTGAGATCGGACACCCGCCCGGCGCACCTTTCTTCATGCTTACCGCAAACCTGTTCTCGCAATTTGCAAGCGACCCTACACAGATAGCACGGATGGTTAACACCATGAGTGCTTTGCTCAGTGCAGCTTGTATCATGTTCCTGTTCTGGACCATCACACATCTTACCAGAAGGCTTATACTCAAAGATTGGGGAGAGCTTAACTTAGGCAAACTGATTGCTATCGAGGCGTCAGGACTGGTAGGAGCATTGATTTACACCTTTAGTGACACATTCTGGTATTCAGCAGTGGAAGGAGAAGTCTACGCATACTCCTCCGCCTTCACCGCTGTTGTGTTTTGGTTGATTCTGAAATGGGAAGACCATGCCGACGAGCCTCACAGTGACCGTTGGTTGGTTCTCATTACGTATATTACCGGATTGAGTATCGGTGTTCACTTGCTTAACTTGCTTTGTATACCTGCTATTGTATTGGTATATTATTACAAGAAAGTGCCCGATGCCAATTTGAAGGGGTCTTTGTTGGCACTGACACTTTCAGTAATCATAGTTGCGGCAGTACTCTATGGTGTAGTACCTGGCATTATCACTGTTGGCGGATGGTTTGAACTGTTCTTCGTCAACACTTTAGGAATGCCGTTCAATACAGGACTTATCATCTACATGCTATTACTGATTGGAGTTGTTGTCTGGGCTATTTACGAGACCTATACTAACAAAAGCATGCTAAGACAGAACATAGCCTTCCTCGCATCAATAGGATTGCTGGGTATTCCATTCTATGGCTACGGATGGAGCGCATTCCTCATTGGTGTCATTGTACTGGCAGCGTTATGGTTTGGCATTAATTGGAAGAGCAATGGCAAAGCATTTATCACATCACGCGTAAAAAACACAGCTCTACTGTGCATGCTGATGCTGATGATTGGCTACTCCACGTATGCCGTCATCGTAATACGCTCTTCCGCCAACCCTCCTATGGACCAGAACTCACCAGAGGACATCTTTACTCTTGGAAGCTATCTGAGCCGTGAGCAATATGGTGATCGTCCATTGTTCTATGGACAAGCCTATTCCTCACAACCAGCCGTAGCTGAGGATGGTATGCATTACAAGACAAAAAAAGGAGCACCTGTTTACCAGCGTAAGGAGAAAGCTTCTCAAGACGAGAAAGACAGTTATTTCGTATTGCGTAACAAAATAGATTATGTATATGAGCAAAACATGGTGTTCCCACGCATGTGGGATGCCGGACACTCAGGACAATACGAGTCTTGGATGGGAGGCATCGAAGGACGTGATGTTGACGGTGTAAAGATTCCGACTCAACTTGAGAACATTAAGTTCTTCCTCTCCTATCAATGCAACTTCATGTATTGGAGATATTTCATGTGGAACTTTGCCGGCAGGCAGAACGACATCCAAGGTAATGGTGAGTTAGAGCACGGAAACTGGATTACAGGTATCTCGTTCATCGATAACCTGATGTATGGCGACCAAAGCAAGCTACCTGATGAGCTTAAGGAAAACAAGGGACACAACGTATTCTATTGTCTGCCACTCTTACTTGGTCTTATAGGACTATTCTGGCAGGCATGGCGTGGAAAGCGAGGCATCCAGCAATTCTGGGTGGTATTCTTCCTGTTCTTTATGACAGGACTTGCCATAGTGATATACCTCAACCAGACTCCGAGTCAACCTCGCGAGCGCGATTATGCTTATGCCGGCTCATTCTACGCATTCGCTATCTGGTGCGGACTTGGTGTCGCAGCTATTATCGACTGGCTGAAGAAGATAAAGATAAACCCATTAGTCGCATCAACTATTACAGCTATTGCAACGCTTCTCGTACCTATACAAATGGCGTCACAGACATGGGATGACCATGACCGTAGCGGACGATATACATGTAGCGACTTTGGACAGAACTATCTCATGTCACTACAACAAACAGGCAATCCGATTATCTTCACAAACGGTGACAACGACACCTTCCCACTCTGGTATAACCAAGAAGTGGAAAGTGTACGTACTGACGCCCGCGTTTGTAACCTCAGCTACCTGCAAACGGATTGGTATATCGACCAGATGTGCCGACCGGCATACGACTCTCCAAGTCTTCCTATAACATGGCCACGCATTGACTACGCAGGAGCAGCCAACGACTACATAACAGTTGAGCCAGATGCCAAGAATGAAGTATTGGAATTCTACAAGTCAGACCCTGAGAATGCCAAGAAAACATTTGGAGAAAAGCCTTTTGAGTTGAAGAACATCCTGAAATACTGGGTACGCTCAAAGAATTCCCAAACGCATATCATTCCTACTGACACCCTTTTTGTCACAATAGATAAAGATGCTGTAAAGAAGAGTGGAATGCTCATGGCACAAGACTCTATCCCTGACTACATGGTAATCTCACTAAAAGGCAAACAAGCACTGTACAAAGGTGACTTGATGATGCTGGAGATGATTGCCAATGCTAATTGGACACGTCCTATCTATGTAGCGACAACCGTTGGGTCGGAGAACTATATGAACTTGGGTGACAACTTTATTCAGGAAGGTCTTGCAAATCGTATCACTCCGTTTACTACCAAACAACCAGGAGTCAAGAACTTTGATACGGAAAAGACATACGACGCAGTAATGAACCGTTTCAAATGGGGTGGTTTATCCGCAAAAGGAATCTATCTTGACGAGACTGTAATGCGAATGTGTCATACCCACAGAAGACTATTGGCTCAACTGGCATTATTGCTTACAAGGGAAGGCAAGAACGACAAGGCAAAGAATGTCCTTCAGAAAATGGAGAAAGAGATTCCGGAATATAACGTTCCTATGAACTATATCATGAGTAACGTAGGCAATATTGTCGAGGCTTATAATGCCACTGGGCAAAAAGGCAAGGCAAAGAAATTGCTCGAAACGGTATGGAAGAACTCCACACAATATGTGAATTGGTACCTATCACTTAACGGAAGAGGTTTCTCCATGTCACAAAATGACTGTTACCGCGAGTTCTACATCATGTCATCTGTACTTGAGGACGCCAGCAAGATTGACCAGAAATGGGTTGACAAGCATGAGCTTCTATTGCATAAGTATATAGATCAGTACCAAGCAAAAGGTGGTGTGATGCCAGAATAAGGATGCATGATTATTGAGCAACCTGCAAAATGGCTACGATGGCTTTATCCTAAAGCCATTTGGAGAATGGATCCTGATGAGCACTCAGTTTATCTGACGTTTGATGACGGACCCATTCCCCAAAGTACGCCTTTTATCCTTCAGACTCTTCGTGAAGCCGGTGTCAAGGCCACCTTCTTCATGGTTGGTGACAACGTCAGGAAATATCCAGAGCTATACAAACAGATTGTTGATGAAGGGCATCAGGTAGGAAGCCATACATACCACCACATGGGTTCGTTCAAGCATTGGACAGCTACATATATCATTGATGCATATAAAGCCAGCCAACTGATTAAGTCTAACCTGTTCCGTCCACCTCACGGATGGATGAGATGGAGTATCTACTGGTGGATAAAACTTAACAACAAAATCATCATGTGGGATGTCGTGACACGGGATTATTCCAAATGGCTTACAGCCGAGGATGTCCTAAACAACGTGAAACGATACACGCGTAATGGTTCAATAATTACCTTTCACGATTCCTTAAAGAGTATTGACAAGCTACAAACAGCGTTGCCTGCTGCCATTCAATGGCTTAAGGAACAGGGATATGAATTCAAAATCTTTGAACAAGAACAAGAATAAGAGAATAGAACGCATCAAAGGTAGCAGGGTTTATGCTTGGATGCAAAACATCCAGAAATATTTAGATGACTACTACCTTGATGCTGTCGCAGGATTGATTCCTAGTGGCATTGGTGACATAATCTCTTCTTTGTTTGCAGTAATATATGCATGGTTTGCGGCAACCAAAGTGCGTTCATTACCCCTCACTCTTGCCATTATAAACAACTCCCTACGGGATGTGTTTTTAGGGCTCATCCCTTTCTATGTCGGAGACATAATAGACTTCTTCCATCGGGCTAATCACCAGAACATGGCTTTGGTTCAAGGCTTTGTTGACGGAGATGAGAAGATAATACGTGAAGTCAACCGAAAGGCATGGCAATCCGGCATTCTAATTATTATTTCCATTCTTTTGATAGCTGTTCTTCTCTGGATTGCATTCAGCTTAACAGCATACCTCTGGAAATTAATAATGCCATAATTATTGCATGTCGTATACCACCTGCATGAGTCGTTTTCCAAGAGAGTCAGCCTCCTCAATGGTGGCAGCCTCGCTATATACTCGGATTATCGGCTCTGTATTTGATTTACGTAGATGCACCCATTTGTCAGGGAAATCTATCTTCACGCCATCAATGTCATTTACTGTTGCTGTCTCGTCTTTTGCAAACATTTCTTTCACCTTGACAAGAATTGCGTCAACATCAGTACTTGGTGTTAAGTCTATTCTATTCTTGGCTATGAAATAATCAGGAAACTCTGCACGAAGCTCACTCACCTTACATCCCTTATTAGCCAATGAAGAAAGGAACAAGGCTATTCCAACAAGCGCATCACGTCCATAATGGCTCTCAGGATAGATCACACCACCGTTACCTTCACCACCGATGACAGCCCCAACTTCTTTCATCTTAGTCGTAACGTTTACCTCACCGACAGCAGCAGCAGAGTATACGCCACCATGTTTCTCTGTAACATCCCTCAGAGCACGAGTACTACTCAAGTTGGAAACGGTATTACCAGGAGTCTTAGATAACACATAGTCAGAGACTGAAACCAAAGTATATTCCTCACCAAACATCTTACCATCCTCACATATAAAAGCAAGACGGTCAACATCTGGATCAACAACTATACCTAAGTCATATTCTCCGGTCCTCATCTCTTCCATAATCCCAGACAGATTCTTTTCCAAAGGCTCTGGATTGTGGGCAAAGTCACCTGTTGGCTCCGAGTTAAGGACTTTGCACTCCACCCCAAGCCGCTCTAACAGTTTTGGAAGGATTATACCACCCACAGAGTTAATTGCATCGACACATACCTTGAAATGAGCTTTACGAATGGCATCTTCATCAACAAGCTCCAATCCAAGCACATCTTCTATATGCCAGTCATCAGCCTCATCACAATTGATATAACGCCCCAGATTATCTACCTCAGCATACTCGAAATCTCCGGATTCTGCTAATTGCAATACCTCGGCACCATCTGCAGCTGTAAGGAACTCACCTTCTTTATTCAGCAATTTCAAAGCATTCCACTGGCGGGGATTATGGCTGGCAGTGATGATTATTCCACCATCAGCACCTAAGATACGAACTGTAAGCTCTGTAGTCGGGGTTGTCGCCAACCCGATATTTACAACATCATACCCCATTCCCATGAGAGTTCCACAGACTACATTGTCAACCATAACGCCAGAGATGCGGGCATCTCTGCCAACCACAATAGTCGGACGGTTCTGGTTAAAGTCTGCATTTTGTCCACATCCGCCATTACGACGGATGAAAGTAGCATATGCGGAGGTAAACTTAACTATATCCAATGGGTTCAATGTTTCTCCCACATGTCCACCTATTGTTCCGCGAATACCTGAGATAGATTTGATTAATGTCATATTTAGTTCTTTTTTAATATTCGTACAAACTTAAAGCTCAAAGCTCAAGATATTTATTCCCAAATTATCGTCCGCGCTCGTATGTCATCTCATAGTAACAAGGATATACATTGCTCGTAGCATACTGCTGACCTTGTGAATGAGGAACGATGATATTAACTTTTGCTATTTCATCTGTCGCACTTTGCGGACGTCCAAGATTAATATACCTTAACGGCACAAGCCAGCCACTTGGAACAGCTAATTTTGTACTGCCATAGTAAGCTGAGTAATATAAACATAAGGCACTTGAACCAGTATCAAAAGATGCCGTGAATGTACCGCTGTTGTTAACAACTTGCATCTTGTCTACAATTGCAGAATAGTACAGGTTGTTGTTCGTTGCCATTAGAGAATCGGTCAAGAGATTGTATTCATTAAACCTGCATAGCACTGTGGCGGTCTCACCACTTTCCATTTTCTTACCACATCCTTTTCGAACTATCTGCATGTATACACCTGTGTTCTCAAACAAGACAAACTCATTACGCGACACATCGGTAGTACTGTCTTTCTTGACAAATTCCTCTTCTGATATGACATTGATACCTTTCTTGACAATAAAAGCATTAATAGCGTTACGCTCTCTCTCTTTCTGTTCCGCATAGGTTTCAGTGTCATTACAAGATGCAAACAAAATGACTCCTGCCAGTATTATGAAAACAAAAGACAATCTCTTCATATAATATAGGTTTAATCGCCTGCAAAGTTAGCTATAAAAAATGTAAGAATAAAAAAATTAATCGGTTTTCTTTAATTCTGATTCAAATGCGAGAATAGATTTGATAGCAATCTGCTCTGCATCAGCAATAGAGCAATACAACTTTCCACCTGCGGCATCCGCATGCCCACCGCCATTGAAGAACTGTCTGGCAACAGGCTCGCAATGAAAGCCACACGATGAGCGCAAACTCACTAAGACGAGGTTAGGACGCTCAGTGTCTTCTCTAAGGGAAATAGACAATTTCAGACCTTTTATCTTTAGAGGTTCATTAACCAATCCCTCCGCATCACCTTTTTGAAAACGAAACCTCCGCATCTCTGCCCTAGTAATAGAGAAAAATGCCGCATGCAAATGTTCTATCACCTGCATCTTCTTTAGCATAACATACGAGCGTAATCGCATACACGATGTACTGAAATTGTGATATACCTTATTATAAGCAAGGTCTTTATCTACACCTTTTGCCAAAATCTTACTTATTATAAAAAAGATTTCCGGACGTGTGCTATTGTAAGTGAACCCTCCTGTATCGGTCATCATACCACAATATATGTTCATGGCACAATCCATAGACATCTCTGTGTATGCATCCAATTGCCACAACAGGCAGAACAGAAGTTCACAAGTGCTACTCATCTCTGGACGTGAGATGGTTAATGCCGCTGCCACATCTGGATTCAGATGATGGTCTATCAACAGTTTTGATGCTTTCGACTCTTCCACCAACTCTTTCATGTCCTCAACACGAGAAAGTGTATTGAAATCCATACAGCATATCAGGTCTGCGGAGGAGAATACAGACTTAACCTCCTCCGGACTCTTATCATACCGCAACGTCGTGTTATAGCCTGGAAGCCAATGAAGGAATGCGGGCGCAGCATCTGGTAAGACAACATGTACCTCCTTACCCTGACTACGTAAATATTCCGCTAAAGCCAATGATGAACCAACAGCATCACCGTCAGGAGACTTATGACAGCAAACAACCACATTTGAAGAAGAGCTGATCAACAGGCGTAATGCCTGAAGGTCAGCCGTCTGTAGCGGCTGACCATTAGACAATGTTTCATCTGACTTCCGCCATGGACGGAAGTCAGCATCAGATAATACTCGTATTTCCAATTCTAAAATAGCTTTGAGGGATAAACGCCATCTTTGACAAGCTGCCCGATACGGTCAACTGTATCCTGACGATCTGCCGCATAAGTAACACCAAACCACTTGCTGGTAGTATCAAGAACCTTCACCGTTGCCGTTTTCTCATTGATAAGCTTGTTTACCATCAGTGGTATAAAGAACTCTGCCTTCAGGTTTTCCATATTCTTCGGATCGGAAAGGAACTCCTTAAAGTATTCCTCACTATGTGTGAAATAATCTGGGGTAAATCCCCACATATTCATACTTACAGGTGTGTTGTCATCAACTGAGACCCACTTTCCATCCTCGTCTTTATAACGAATATCCTGATCTGCTGCACCCGCGTTCGAGCCATCTTCTGAACAACGCACTATCTCCGTGCGCTCAACTACGGTTGTAAGATTGTCATTCTCATCCTTAGAACAGATTCCGCGAGCTACCGTTCCGTTTTCACTTAATGTGTTACCAATACGGAACCCGACCATTGCATATTGGTTCGTGGCACCCTCAGGAAGCTCAGAGAGATATTTGCCAATGACACGGAAAGCGTCACGGTTGTAAAAGTCATCGCAATTAATAACACAGAACGGTTCTTTAATAACGTCTTTGCCCATTAACACTGCATGATTGGTACCCCAAGGCTTCTGACGTCCCTCTGGAACACTGAAGCCTTCTGGCAATGAGTCTAACCCTTGGAAACACAGTTCACATGGGATCTTATCCTCATACTTTGATAAGATCTGGGTACGGAATTGCTCCTCAAAATCTTTACGTATAACCCATACCACTTTGCCAAAACCAGCCTGGATAGCGTCATAAATAGAATAATCCATAATTGTCTCGCCATTAGGACCGAGACCATCTAATTGTTTCAAGCCACCGTATCGGCTACCCATTCCGGCTGCTAATAAAAATAATGTTGGTTTCATGTATAATATATTATTTACTTAGATTATCACAAAAATCATAGCTTTATGAATATGTAGCAAAGATAGGTAAAAAGTGGCAAACAGCCAAATAATATACATATATTTTCATTCTCATTCGTTTTTTTTATAGAAATATTAAGAATCGGGGACACCACACTTAAGTAATGTCCCCTTAGCATATATTAAATAATAAGTATGTGTATAAAATTACGTTGCAAATTTACGGAGAATACGCCAAAGAAAATTAGCAATATCAAAATAATAATTATCATTTTCTACCATTTTTGCTTCTTTTATTTTTTATCAATTTGTCACAACTTTCCATGTAACTCCTTAATAATCAGCCATAACACATGATAAATATTAGACATGTCTTTATGGAAGATACTTCACGCTCGACAATAAAAATAAGCTTTCGTTGCTCTTGCTTAGTCAGATTTTTTGTATCTTTGCCATCAAGATGGCGAAGTTACTACGTCTCGGCAAAAAAGAAATGGATTTTCTTTGTTTTGCTCTCGACTTTCCGTATCTTTGCAAATAAATTCTTGTCTGATGAATTTGCCAGAGGATTTCAGCAATTACACAAAGGAAATAATGGGGGAAGAACTCTTCCACACATTAGTCAACGGGCTGCAAGAAGAGCCGCCTGTCAGTATCAGGCTGAACCCTGCTGTCAAGGAATATAAGAATCCGGACCACCACACACACACTGTAGGATGGTGTGAATTAGGACAATACTTACCTCAACGTCCTAACTTTACTTTCGATCCGCTGTTTCATGCCGGCTTGTACTATGTACAGGAAGCATCATCAATGTTCATATACCATATCATACAACAACTGGTAAAGACTCCGGTAAGAATGCTTGACTTGTGCGCAGCTCCTGGAGGTAAATCCACATGCTGCATATCGGCTTTGCCAACAGGAAGTACCCTATATTGCAATGAACCTATACGCAATCGGGCACAAATACTGAGTGAGAATATCCAGAAATGGCTGATGTGTGGTATTCTGGGGAAAAAGAGCCACTCAACTGACCATCTTCAAAAAGACATTGATATCAAGGTAACAAATAATTACCCACGAGACTATAAAAAAGCCAAGGCCACATTCGACATAATCCTTGCCGACGTTCCTTGCTCTGGCGAAGGAATGTTCCGTAAAGACGAAGGAGCTGTTGCGGAATGGAGTATTTACAATGTCGGGAAATGTAGAGACTTGCAACAAGACATTATCAGCACAATATGGCATTGTCTCCGACCTGGCGGGATATTAATCTATTCCACTTGCACGTTCAACACCAAAGAGAACGAAGAGAATGTACGCTGGATAGCAGAGGAGCTTGGAGCATCATTCATCTCCATCCCGACAGACAAAGAATGGGGAATAACAGGATCTTTGCTCAAGGACTTCAATCAACCGGTATACCGTTTCATACCAGGAAAGACGAAAGGAGAAGGGTTGTTTGTCACAGTGCTTCGCAAGGAGCGTTCCACACCTTTAATGGCAGAGAAGCGCTCGTTCTCTGAAAGCCTCAACATATTACCCATGGACTTCCTCCATTCTATAGAAGAGTCCATACAGGCTCCTCACGTAGAGCTGTCATATAGCCAAGCCATCCGCTACTTAAGCAGGGAAGCTCTCGTTTTACCGCCAGACATACCAAAGGGAATAGTTGTAGTAACCTACCGTTCTCACCCTATCGGGTTAGTAAAGAATATTGGCAACCGGGCTAATAACCTTTATCCTAAAGAATGGCGAATCCGAAGTTCTCACATTCCTGACACACAGCCTGTAATAATATAAAAGTCAATTAATGAGAATAGAATTCAACTAAAGAATAAATACAGAAACAATGAGACAATATCTATCCATCCTAAACCGTATCCTTACTGAAGGAACTCAAAAAACCGACAGGACAGGAACTGGCACCATCAGTATTTTCGGTACGCAATCAAGGTATAACCTGGAAGATGGTTTTCCGTTGCTGACGACAAAGAAGCTGCACTTAAAGTCCATAATATATGAACTTCTATGGTTTCTTAATGGCGACACCAACGTAAAGTATCTTCAGGAACATGGCGTAAGGATCTGGAATGAATGGGCTGACGAAAACGGAGAGCTTGGTCCTGTCTATGGACACCAGTGGCGCTCATGGCCTGATTACCAAGGTGGCACCATTGATCAGATTCAGATGATAATAGACCAACTGAGAAACCATCCTGACTCCAGAAGAATGATTGTCAGCGCATGGAACGTTGCAGAGGTCAACAAGATGGCACTTCCACCTTGTCATACCATATTCCAGTTCTATGTCGCAGACGGAAAGCTGTCACTTCAACTATACCAACGGAGTGCTGACACATTCCTTGGCGTACCTTTCAACATAGCCTCCTATGCACTTTTGCTAATGATGATGGCGCAGGTGACAGGTTTAAAAGCCGGTGAGTTCATACATACCACAGGAGACACTCACTTATATCTGAATCATATTGAGCAAGCTAAGTTACAGCTAACACGTGAGCCAAGACCATTGCCAACAATGCGTATCAATCCGGATGTAAAAGACCTGTTTAGCTTCAAATATGAGGATTTCCAATTGGAAGGCTATGACCCACATCCACACATAAAGGCAGATGTAAGTGTTTGATTATAATAAAATATACAGAAATGATTGCCCTCATTGCAGCAGTGGCTGCCAATCGTGCCATTGGATATAAGAACCAACTGATATATTGGCTGCCTAATGACCTGAAACGCTTCAAGAAGCTTACAACAGGACATACCATTATAATGGGACGACGCACCTTTGAGTCTCTACCAAAAGGAGCGCTCCCCAATCGTCGGAACATTGTTCTTAGCCGTACGCAAAGCAATTTTCCAGGATGCGAGACCTACCCTACTTTGGAAGAAGCCCTTAACAATTGCAGCGAAGATGAAGATGTCTTCATTATCGGGGGAGCAAGCGTATACCAGCAAGCCATAAAGAATGCTGACTATCTTTACCTGACCGAGGTTCACGACACTCCTGAAAAGGCTGACACTTTCTTTCCCACATACGAAGGATGGGAGGTTGAGTCAAAGGAAGAACATGACAAAGACGAGAAACACGCCTTTGCCTATGCTTTCACTGACTACAAAAGGAGTAAAAAGGAGAGCTAAGCTTATTCTTCTACAGTATCCTCTGCTGTTGGGAAGCTCACTACCGGCAGCGTACGGTCAATAACCGCATTGAAAGATATTATCGTCTCGCTACGCGACAACCCTAAAGGCTGTAGCTTGTCATGGATGATATTCAGAAGATGGTGGTTATTGTATGCGTATATCTTACAGAAAAGATCATATCCGCCTGTTGTATAATGGCACTCTACCACTTCTGGTATTTTCTTCAGTGCCTCAACAACATTATCAAAATCCTCAGGATTCTTCAGGTACAATCCCACGTAAGCACAGGTCTCATAACCAATCTTCTCTGGATTGATAATAAACTGTGAGCCTTTAAGGACTCCAAGATTTGTCAACTTCTGGATACGCTGATGTATGGCAGCGCCACTGACGTTACATGCTCGTGCCACCTCCAAAAACGGTATGCGGGCATCCTCAGATATCAAACTCAGAATTTTCTTGTCTAAACTGTCTAAATTTCTATGTGCCATGTTATTACTATTTGCTGCAAAGATACAAAATATTAGTGGGATTCACAACAAAAAAGTGATAAATTCTTTTAATTAGCAAGTGTTTTTGTGTCACTCCGCCGTGACACCGCCGAGTAGTTAATGCGAAGTGCATTGGCTTTCCGAAGTGCTTGCTTTACTTCTGTTATCATTTTCATTGGCGTGCTACGGTCAGCCTTGATTGATACTGTCATTGCCTGAGCATCTTCCGGTGACATGGAATTCCGCTCTGCCGTAACGTAATCTATAACATCTTCCACATCAGCATACTTGTCATTGAGCTGAATACGGATGCCACCTTGTTCATTAGATGAAGACAAGCCACCACCACCAGCAGCCTTACCTATATATATATAGGTTACGGTAGACTTTTTTGTCAGCTTTGTCAGCTCTGTACCTGCCGGTACTTGATATCTAACCTTCACTGGCACACTGCGCATGTGAGTGACTATCATAAAGAAAAACAGTACGGTGAAGATCAGGTCGGGTAAAGAAGCTGTATTCAGTCCGGGCACACGATGCCGTTTTCTTGGAAACATACTCATGGCTCACCTCCTTCCTCTTGAGGATAGACCTCCGACACCCGTTGCGGCACCGCCTCGCGTAACACATTACGTTCTTCCTCAGAGCAACGTGAGAAGGATTTGCCAAAACGCATACGTGCCTGTGCGTCACGCAGGGCGTTATACGCTGCCACGATCTCGTTCTGCACATTAAAGTAAACGTCGTATGAAGCCTGTGGAGAGGATTCAAGCTGTAAGATGTGATCTTTCCCTCGCTTTGTGACAAAATCCTCAACCCTTTTACGAAGTTGCGATAAGAGTAAAGGCTCACCTTCGCAGGTCAAATTGTTGTCTGCCTCAATCTTAAGCCTTAACACCTGTCCCTCCTCCACATCTGTAGGCTGCTGTTCCATAACAGGATCCAATGGTGGCAACTGCCTCGACAATCCCTTGTCTATATCCATTGATGTTGTCACAAGAAAGAGTATCAGCAACATGAATGAGATGTCTGCTGTTGAGGTTGTATTCAATTGAGGAACGCTCCTTCTTTCTTTGCGAAACATCATGATATGCTATTTCTCCTTTCTGTAATAACGGGTATATCCGTAAATGACAACACACAAAGCGACAAGTAACAATATCAGAGAAGTCCCAACAAACATGCCGGCAGTACGAAGCCAAAAGGTATCGGCATACATTTTTCCGTTGATTGAGATTGCATTGGTAGAACTAAACAGCCATGTTAACACTAAGAGAATCAACATTCCGGCTATTGTCCCCCATGCGATGCGCGATGCAGGAATGCCATTATTCACACCAGAGCCTTTGTTCCCGCATTTCCAAGACCTGACAACCGTCCAAACAGTCACACAAAGAGTTGTGATGACAAGCAGCAGCATAAACCCGATAATAACATCGGTAAGCATTGGCGCGTTGAAACTTGGATTATCCTCAAACGGATGAGAATAACCAATAAAGAAGAAAGCGCCGAAAAGGAGAACCGTAAGGGTTATCATGCCATATAACACATAATATGACACTTTCTCCGCATCACCTTTTTCGTTTGGGAATTGACGAAGCCGCTTTGCTAATCGGCGAATGACACTCATGATTCCTTCTTGTATTTGGCGACAGCATCAAGCAAGGAGATTGCCGACTCCTCCATCTGAGCTGTCAGATGCTCGACTTTTGAAAGGATGTAATTATAGAAGAGCTGCAATATCAGGGCAACTATAATACCGAAGATTGTTGTAATCAACGCTACTTTCATACCAGCAGCAACAATAGTCGGACTAATATCACCTGCCTGCTGTATCTGGTCGAATGCCATTACCATTCCGATAACCGTACCGAGGAATCCCAATGAAGGAGCCATGGCAATAAACAATGTAATCCACGAGCAGCCTTTCTCTAAGTTGGCTGCCTGGACGGCACCATACGACGAGATACTACGCTCAATAGAGTCCAGAGGTTCCTTAATACGCATAAGACCTTGATAGCAAATTGACGCGACCGGTCCACGTGTGTCACGACACTGTTGCTTTGCTCCTTCAATATCCTTTGCCGCAATCTTCTCCTCAAGGTCTGCCATGAACTTCTTTGCGTTAATCTCCGAAAGGCTTAGATAGATCATACGCTCTATACAAAACGCAAGACCCAACACCAAAGCTAACGCCACCAAAGACATAAAACCTGCGTTGCCTTCGATAAACTTAACCTTCAACGACTGATGGAATCCCTCACTCTCAACAGGTGCTACCAATGCGTCAGTACTATCTGCCAAAGACGTGAGAACCTCATCTGTCAAGGAATCACCCATTGCAGGTACTGATGCCACGGTATCTGACTGGCTGACCGCCACTTTCGCAGTATCAGACACAGGTGCGGCTATCGCCACTCCGCTGGTTGAGAAAAAGCTCATGAGTAAGGTCATGGCTAATATCAGAAAACTTTTCTTATTACAACACATATCAAATCCTTATGTTTTGAACGGCAAAGCTCCGAGGTTCAGCCCCGGAGCTTTGAATCCTTTTCTTGCGGAGAGAGCAGGAGGCTTAGCATGAAAGCATCTGAATGCATCATACTACTAACAACCTGTAATTCAGCGCCTTCCATTATTTATTATTTTTTGCTATTATACTTATTCTTATAATGCCATCAAAGGGAATTCCTTTTTGGGAAACCACTTTTTTATTACCTTTGCACTGCAGAAGCCTAATTAGTAACTGGCTATTTGCAGATTTCGATGCAAAGATAACAATAAAAAGAGAAATAAAAGAATGATTAAGCCAAAATTTTCAGTTAGACCATATATTAAGGGTAGTCCGGACAAGTTGGCATTAAAGTCAGATGGATAATTATTTTTTAATCTTTTATATGGCGGTTTCTTATTATTATTGCAATTTTACAACTGATAATATAATGTTCTTATCTAATAGAAAATGAAGGATACTAATAATATATTATCTCTATTCGATAGTTACACACTCGACAATGGTGAAGACATTGCCAAGGAAGTTGCATACAACTTCCGAAAGCGGCGCATTGAGAAGAACCTGACGCGCGACCAAGTGGCAGAGTTGGCTGGCGTTGCTGTAAGCAACATCGTCAGGTTTGAACAAAAGGGACTCATCTCACTGAAAAACCTTATCGGCATTGCGATGGCTTTAGGTTATACCTCTGAGGTAAGAAGCCTGTTTGCTCAACAGAAATACTCCACGATGGAGGAGCTGACACCCGACAACAAGTTGTGTGCTTTCGAGTATGCTCCTTCATGGCTGGTTGAAGGCTTTAGTACTCACCCTTGGAATTGCCGTTGCACCAGGGCTTGTTTTTGGCAAAGCCTACCCCCTTCTACGGCAACTTCGGTATCTTCGAGGACAGGTTGCCAGATGGGTATGGCCGCTATCTGTTCCATAAGCTATTACAGAAAACAAGGCATGGGTTTTGTAGTCCATAATCAATCGTTTGTATATCTGTAAACTGCCAATGTGGGTAAAATCGCCAGGATTAGCAACGTAATCTCTACTAATGCGTATGAGCCGAAATAGTCAACCAAAGTTTGGAATTTCAGGACACCATCTACCAGTATGACCAAGAGGGCAAACCAACAGATGAAAAATATAGCAGAATACTTGATTTTTCGCTTTTTTAGTTTCATTCGTTGATGAAATTTTTGGTAGACATGCCGTAATTATTCCACGTCGTTTTCAAGTTTCTTGATCAGTTTGGCAGGAACACCACCAACGAGAGAATTGTCGGGGACATCCTTTGTCACAACAGCACCAGCAGCTATGACTACATTATTGCCGATGGTTATTCCTGGAAGAATGGTAACGTTACCACCAATCCACACATCATTGCCTATCCGTATAGGTTCCGCATGCGCCATGTAATCACGTCTGGCCTTTGGAGATAGTGGATGACCAACAGTCGTAATCAGCGTATTCGGTCCAATCATCACATGGTTGCCTATATAAACCTCACGGATATCAAGGATGGTCAGGTTGAAATTACCCGTGAAATCATTGCCGATATGGATGTTCTTGCCGCAGTCGCAGCAGAACGTCTTGGCAATCCACACTCTCTCGCCTACACTGCCCAGCATCTTCTTCAGGTAGGCATACTGGGCTTCAAAATCCCTGCCGTCTATGGCGTTGTATTCCTCACACCAAAGTATGGCCTGAGTCTTTCGGGCCTTCAGTTCCTCATCGGCATAGCTATATTCCAGGCCAGCCTTCATTTTCTCCATCTCTGTCATATTTCTGCCTCTATTTTCTAAACTATCCTAAATCTAAGCTGCAAATTTACATATTCTGCCGCAAAATCAGTAACCTTGCCCTCAATATACAACATAGTTTAAGAGAAAAGGCTTATGATAGACCAGATTATTGACTATAACAAGACTTTCGTAGAACAGAAGGGCTACGAGAAGTATCTGACCAGCAAATACCCCGACAAGAAACTGGCAGTACTGTCGTGTATGGACACCAGACTGACGGAATTGCTCCCTGCAGCTTGGGGTTGAAGAATGGTGATGCCAAGATCATCAAGAACGCTGGTGGCTTGGTGATTTCAGCCTTCGATTCAGCCATGCGCAGTCTCATTGTCGCTATCTACGAACTGGGCGTGGAGGAAATCATGGTGGTTGCTCACTCCCATTGCGGAGCCTGTCACATGAGCTACGACCACTTCCACCATGAGATGATTGTCCGTGGTGTGACGGATGAAACGCTCGACACCATCCAGAAATGCGGCATCGATTTGCATCACTGGTTGGAGGGATTCAAGGACACACCCGAATCTGTCCGCAAGACTGTTGAGACCATCAAGACCCATCCGCTTGTTCCCAAGGATATAGCGGTTAGGGGCTTTATTATAGATTCAGAAACAGGAGCATTGGAAGAAATAAAATGACAGAGATAAGAGGATACGAAAAGAAAGATGAAAAAGAGGCAATGGCGATATGGAATGCCGTTGTTCGTGAAGGAATCGCCTTTCCGCAGGATGAAGAGTTGACGGAGGCTTCTGCTGACGAATTTTTCAGTAGTCAGTCATATACGGGCATCGCTGTTGACTGCGATACGAATGAGATTGTTGGACTTTATATTCTCCATCCCAATAATGTAGGTCGATGCGGCCACATCTGCAATACGAGTTATGCCGTCAAGGAAGGCAAACGAGGGCTTCATATTGGTGGCCAATTAGTCAAGGACTCGCTGAAGACTGGAGCCGAACTTGGTTTCCGCATCCTTCAGTTTAATGCTGTCGTGGCTACGAATACCCATGCCCTGCACTTGTATGAGCGTCTGGGATTCACCCAACTCGGCGTTATCCCTCATGGATTCCGTATGAAGGACGGGCACTACGAGGATATTATTCCGCATTATATAGAATTATAGTAGAGTGATGAAAACAGAACTGGAGAAATGCATGGCTGGTGAATGGTATGACTGCCACGACCCTGTCGAGAACGTCAGTGTAGGCGACAACTTCACCTGTGGATTCGGCACGAATATCTACATCGGCTCGAACGTGTCAATCAACCTCAATTGTACTTTCATCGACTGCAACCGCATTCCATCAGAAGCCCGACTTGCCTGCCGTCCTCGGCATGGCACTCATCGTGGCAGGAGTGGTGGTTATCAACCTGTTCTCAAAGATGAGCGTTCATTGACGTAAATTCCAATTTAGTAAAAATGATGTCAAATTAATAATCAAATAGAAGATTCTATGAGAATAATACTGACTGGAGCCACTGGATATGTGGGAGAAGGAACACTGCTCGAACTGCTGAAGGTCAATGCAGTGGAAAAGGTATTGTCTGTCAGCCGAAAGCCGACTGGCATCAAGCATGAGAAATTGGAAGAATATCTGGTGTCTGATTTTATGGCACTGAAGGAAGATGACGAGCATTTCAAGGGTTACGATGCTGTGTTCTTCATTGCTGGTATCACATCTGTAGGAACGCCAAAAGATGTATATGTGCGTATCTCACAGGAGATTCCTTTGCACTTTGCTGACATCATGCCCGACAAGGAGCGCATGACCTACATCTATCTCAGTGGTGCTGGCACAAGTCCTGACGGCAAGCTGTTCTGGCAGCAGGTTAAGAGCAAGACCGAAGCAGAAATCCAGACTAAAGGATTCAAACGTACTTTCGGTTTCCGACCAGCAATCATGAAATGGGCAAAAGGGCAGAAGCATATCCAGACGATGCAGTATGCCTTTATTGTATTCTATCCTCTTATACGTCTGATGGGACAGGCTAACAACATGAAGGAAATCGCCCTGTCAATGCTAACGCTTACTCGCGACGGCTATCATAAGTTCGCCATTGATCCTAAAGATATAACAAATTTGGCTAAGAACTTCTAATGAATGAGCTTCATCAAGTACATAGCAGACGAGAACCATAACTCGAATGTCCTGTCATTGGCAGGCTAGACCAAGCAGACTGTGTGGATTGGCAAATTCTGGAGGAAATATTCCTGAGGAAGATGAGTATCGTCTTTTAATATCAAAAGGCGATGCTTATGCCAAAAGTTTCTTCACGATCTCGGAGATGACCCGGCCATCAGCCTTTCCTGCCAATTGCTTGCTGGCAGAACCCATAACCTTACCCATATCCTTCATACTCGTGGCTCCCACTTCAGCGATAATCTTCTTTACCTCTGCCTCTATCTCGTCTTGGGAAAGTTGCTTTGGCAGATAACCCTCAAGGACCTCTACTTGAGCCAACTCCGCATCAGCCAAGTCCTGACGTCCGGCCTGTGTGTAGGTCGCAGCCGTTTCTTTACCTTGTTTAGCCAGTTTTGAGATTATCTTCAACGCATCGGCATCTGCCAATGTGTCATTGGCTCCAGGAGCCGTCTTTGCTTCCAGAAATACTTTCTTGATGTTGCGAAGTGTCTCTAAACGAACTTTGTCGCGGGCCTTCATTGCGGACTTGATATCCTCGCTAATCTGACCGAATAATGTCATAATGCTTATATTTAACGATTACGTGATGCAAAGATACTTATTTTTTTCTTAGCAACCCATTTTTATGTGAACTCTTAGACTTTTTTAGCGATTACGCAGACATTAGAAGATGAACTTTGTACCGTGACTACACGTAGCCTTTCCTTACCCCGCCATTGGCTCCAAAGCATGACTACCAGTACCAAGGCAAGACAGGCTCCCATCAGGTGTTTGAACTCTGTTGCAGGAATCAGATGGTCAACCCAGATGGCAAGGAAGGATCCTACAATGGACATGGGAAGCAAGCACAGGATATACTTCCATTCTGCCTGACGGCGATAATAGCTGACACCTATCAAGTCGGCAAAACATAGCACTGCAGCATCAGGCCTGTGTATGCCATAACTTACTAAACTATCATAAATCTAAGGTGCAAATTTACGAAATCTGCCGCAAATTCCGTAACTTTGCCCTCATATTTACAACATATTTATTTAAGAGAAAATTGTACAAAGATGACCAATAAAATGGGAAAAAGTGCGGAGCGGATAGTCTTTCTTGACTACATCAGAGTGTTGGCCTGTCTGGCGGTGATGATGGCTCATGCCAGCGAGCATTTCTATTGCGTATCAGGAACGGAAGCGATGGTAGCCAATGAGCAGAATCGCTTCTGGGTAGCACTCTACGACGGTTGCTTCAGCCGGGCAGCGGTACCATTGTTCATGATAGTGTCTGCCTATCTGCTGGTACCCATGCGAGAGGGACAGACGATGACCCAGTTCTATCGCCGTCGCTTTATGCGTATCATTCCTCCCCTGGTGTGCTTTTTGCTGCTCTATACCTTCTTGCCATTGCTATGGGGAGGCACGACATGGGAACAGGCCCTCGATGACCTGCGCCTTTTGCCCTTCAATTTCCCTATGACGGCAGCGCACTTGTGGATCATGAACGGCAATCCTGCCCAGCCTCTGATTCCCATTGGACTGGCCACACCTGCCATAGCCCTGCTGACATTCCTCTGCTGTGCTATCACAACAAAGCTCTTATCATTCTTGCCTGGCAGCAAGTATGTGATTGGTTAATACAAATAAAAATATGTTAGAACATATATGTATAGTTTGAATTATAAAGTTACAACAAGCACTTGTGACAGCGAAGGACGGTTGAAACTATATTCTGCCCTCCAGATGATGCAGGACTGCTCTGAAATGTGGATCGACTCAGAGCCAGGCGTAAAGCGGTATTTCACAGAGCAAAATATGGCTCAACTGCTGGCATCCCGTCAAGTGGAGGTGATACGAGTGCCTGAATACAAAGAGGAATTGACCGTTACCACTTCTGTCTATGGCATGAAACCCATGTTCGGTTTCCGCAACACCTTCATCTATGATGCAGAAGGAAAACCTTGCTACAAGACATGGAGCATGGGGGCATTTGTAGATAAATCAAATGGAAAATTGAAACGAGTCGATGACGAGACGATTGCCTCAATGTCTCTGGAGCCTCAGTTGGAAATGAATTACAAAGACCGCCGTATCATTCTGCCTAAGGCTCCGATTGAGCGAGAGAAGAGTGATGCTTGCATCGGCTCTTCCGAGCGTGAGGAGGCTCGACCGAAGGTCAAAGAGGAAGGTAAAGTGCTTGACCCCATCAAAGTACTTCGTGCCGACATCGATTACAACAAACACCTGAATAACGCCAACTATATCAGGATGGCTATGGAACTGTTGCCGGAGGACTTTGAAGTAAAAGGGCTGAGAGTTGAGTATCGTGTTGCAGCTAAGTTAGGCGACATACTGATTCCGACTCTATACCAGATTGACGGAGGCATAATCGTGTCACTTTCTGTTGGTGATGAAAGGCTACGAGTAGGCGCGACAGCGGAAATGGTCAGTGCAATCATAGAATTGCAGTAGCATGGAGATAATAAGAGCAACTATCAAATAATGCAACTAAACAAAATAAGCGTATGAAAACATTGAAGATGATGCTGGCCTTCGTGGCAGCTATGCTGGCAGCCGTTTCGTGCGGCTCGAAGAAAGAGGCGCCAAAGAAGAAGGTGCTGGTACTCTACTATTCTCAAGCGGGAAACACTAAAACCGTCGCGCAGGAACTGGCTGCAAAGTTGGGGGCAGACATGGAGGAAATCGTCCCCGTCACCCCCTACGAAGGAGACTTCCAGGCCACCATTACTCGCTGGCAGCAGGAGCGGGAGCAGGGCGTACTGCCTGAACTAAAGCCGATAAAGGCTGACCCTACACAGTATAATGTGATATTCCTCGGTTTTCCCGTCTGGGGTGGCACATACGCACCGCCCGTGGCCGCCTTCCTCGAAACGGCAGACCTGAGCGGCAAGAAGATTGTGCCGTTCTGCTCCTTTGGCAGCGGCGGACTGGACACGAGCATCCGTGCTCTGAAGGAGAAACTGCCCAATGCTGAGATTCTGCCTGGCTATGGCGTCCGTAAGGCTCGCATGAAGGCCATGCCTGCCGAAGTCGACAATTTCCTGAAGGCAAGCGGATTCATCGAGGGCGAGTACACCAAGTTGCCC
>CAJOPT010000042.1 GCA_905236455.1 uncultured Prevotella sp.
CACAGGCTATGCGCCAGGTTGATGCCATAAGGTTTGAATGCAAGCCTGTAGACTTGTCTTCTGTGGTTCCAGATGCGAAAGTCTCCCAGCCTATATCGCTACTGGGTGATTATGATATGCTGAAATATCTGTTTGATATTCTTCAGAAACAGAATAAGGGTAAGCCGTTGGATGTTGTGTGTGAGGCTAAAGGAGACAAATACGTTGATATAAGAGTCCTTTTGGATACTATGAGACTTACCCAGCAGGAATGCAAGGAACTGTTTGTTCCTGCCAGTGACCGTCTGCCATTCTTACTTTGCCGTCAGATAGTGCGAGATACAGGCGAGGCGACACATTCACGAGGGTGTGGTATCACGGCAGAGCCGACACCACTGGGCATTTGTCTGATAATAACGTTGGTAAAAACAAATAATAATTAGAATATGGATAATTTTAAAGTAATCATTGTAGAGGATGTTCCTCTTGAGCTTAAAGGTACAGAGGGTATTTTTAGAAACGACATACCTGAGGCTACGATTATTGGCAACGCTGAGAGTGAGACTACTTATTGGAGGCTTATTAAAAAAGAGCAGCCGGATCTGGTTCTTCTCGATTTGGGCTTAGGTGGCTCAACTACTGTTGGTGTGGAGATATGCAGACAGACAAAGGAACTATATCCTAATGTAAAAGTTCTTATCTTTACCGGCGAGATTCTCAATGAGAAACTTTGGGTTGACGTGCTTGATGCCGGAGCAGATGGTATATGTCTGAAGAGTGGCGAGCTGCTTACCAGGGGAGATGTCGCAAGTGTCATGGGAGGTAAGAGGCTTGTGTTTAACCAACCAATCTTAGAGAAAGTAATTGAGCGCTTCAAAAGAAGTGTAAGCAGTCAGCTCCTGCATCAGGAGGCTCTTGTGGATTATGAGATTGATGAATATGATGAGCGCTTTCTGCGTCATTTGGCATTAGGTTTCACAAAAGAGCAAATAACTAATCTGAGAGGAATGCCATTCGGGGTAAAAAGCTTGGAGAAGCGTCAGAACGAATTGGTACAGAAACTGTTTCCTGATGGGAATAATGGAATGAGCGTAAATGCTACCAGACTGGTAGTGCGTGCATTGGAGCTGCGAATTATAGATATAGACAATTTGATGCCAGATGAGGAATAATCTTCTATATGGATATATCTCTCTCTTATTGATATTTCTGCAGGTCGTGTTAGTTGTTGTCTCATGGCTTGTCAGCGCAGCCATGCCTTACTTGCCTGTGCGTTCCTTGCTGAGTAGTGGTGGCATAAGGTGGTTTTTCGGACATTTTGTCGATAATCTTATGACTCCTTTCCTCGTATGGGGAATCCTGTTGGCAATAGCTTACGGCTCATTCGTAAAGGGAGGGCTTCGTGATCGTTTGTTTTATCCTGAGAGAATGTATGACAGACATCATTCCTCACGTTCTAAGACGGCGTTGTATATTGTATGTGCGGAGTTATTTTTCTTTGTCATGGTAATACTCTTACTCACGGTGGTTCCTCATGCGGTTTTGTTAAGTGTCACAGGCTCATTGTTTCCAAGTTATTTCAGTGACAGCCTTATTCCGATACTTGCTTTTATTGTGACTGTTTGTTCTATTACATACGGTACGGTGGCAGGCATATTACGTTCACTGAAAGATGTGTATTCGGTACTGACGACAGGCATACATATCTTTGCGCCATTATTCCCCATTTATGTACTGGTGGCACAGCTTTATGCCTCATTTATATATGTCTTTTGAACTTTTTATAAAAAAAACAGCTGAAAAATTTGCAGGTATCAATAAAAAGATATACCTTTGCACTCGCATTTAAGAAAAGGCTCCCTAGCTCAACTGAATAGAGCATCTGACTACGGATCAGAAGGTTGTGGGTTTGAATCCCGCGGGAGTCACTAAAAAGAGGACAATTAATCAATTGCCCTCTTTTTTATTTGTTGTATATTCAACTCTGTTATTTATAGGTCAGCTTCACTTACATTAAATGTAGAGGTATTCATATTTCCTGTGTCATATCCAAGTTTAAGCCACTTCATACGTTGTTCAGAGGTTCCATGAGTGAACGACTCCGGTTGTACATATCCTTGCTGTGTCTTTTGCAAATAGTTGTCACCAATTTGATGAGCGCAGTTGATGGCTTCTTGTAGGTCACCAGTCTCAAGTGATCCGAATGCCTCATCCTCATAATGAGCCCACACTCCAGAGTAGTAATCAGCCAACAGCTCCAGGCGAACACTTATCTTATTGGCATTTACTTTATTGGTCTGGTTCATCTGAGAATGAGCTTTGCCGAGTATTCCCAACAGATTCTCCACATGGTGTCCAACCTCATGGGCAATTACATAGGCACGAGCAAAATCACCTTTAGCACCTAACTGGTTCTCCATCTGCTGGAAGAACGACAGGTCTATGTATAGCTTTTGGTCACCAGAACAGTAAAAGGGACCGACAGCTGCTGTGGCTCCTCCACACGCACTTTGTACGGCATTGGTGAATAATACGAGCGTTGGAGGTGTATAGCTACGTCCCATCTGCTTGAACACTTCCGACCAGACATCTTCTGTTGATGCTAATACCTGTCGGCAGAACTTTGCCTGAGCCTGCTCTTCCTCCGTGAAGTTGGCTTGTGCCTCTTCTGAAGTCGCTTCCTGTACTTGTGACTGTGCCATCTGTTGTCCAACGTTGTTGATGACGTCACCCAAACCGCCGCCAGTCATAAACGTGAATATGGCAATCAGTACAATACCGCCAATCCCCAGTCCGGCAACTTTTCCACCACTCATACCGCGGCGGTCCTCTACATTGTTACTTTCTCTTCTTCCGTCAAGTTTCATGATTCTATTTTTTTCAGTTATATTTGTTTCCTAAATGCAAAGGTAACCAAAATAATTGAAACTTCCAAAGTTTGTTATGCCTATAATTTGGTGGTTTATTAAAAAATATGTAACTTTGCACGTCAAATTACAGGACATTGAGCACAAATGGTGATCATTGTCCCATTGTGTATTGAATAATATAATAATCGCAATATGAATATCTCATTTAAATGGTTGAAAGAATACGTCGACTTCGACATGACACCACAGGAGGTTGCGGAGGCATTGACCTCTACAGGTCTTGAGGTAGGGGCATTGGAAGAGGTACAGACGGTTAAAGGTGGCTTAAAAGGCTTGTATGTCGGTAAGGTTCTTACATGTGACATGCATCCTGACAGTGATCACCTTCATGTTACTACGGTTGACTTAGGTAAGGGCACACCACAGCAGATTGTATGTGGCGCTCCAAATGTGGCTGCCGGTCAGAAAGTAATTGTTGCGGACATAGGTTGTGTTCTCTATGATGGTGACAAAGAGTTTGTTATAAAGAAGTCAAAGTTACGTGGCGTTGAGTCGTTTGGTATGATTTGCGCTGAGGATGAGATTGGTATCGGTACTTCGCATGATGGTATTATTGTATTACCAGAGGACGCTCCCATTGGACAGCCTGCAGCGGAATATTACAATTTGGAGAGCGATTGGTTGATAGAGATTGATATTACGGCTAATCGTCCAGATGCTTTGTCTCATTATGGAGTGGCGCGTGACTTATACGCATGGCTGAAAGCCAATGGTAAGGAAACCAACCTCCATCGTCCTGATTGCGATGCTTTCGTTGTTGACAACCATGATCTTCCTGTTAAGGTTACTATAGAGAATACCGAGGCATGTAAACGCTATGCTTGTGTCTCAATAACTGGTTGTAAAGTGAAAGAGTCACCGGAGTGGCTGAAAAACAAACTTACTGTAATAGGTTTGCGCCCTATCAATAACATCGTTGATATTACCAACTATGTTATGATGGCTTATGGTCAGCCATTACATTGCTTCGACGCGGATATGGTTACTGGCAACCATATCATAGTAAAAGATAAAAACGATGGCAAGAAATTTATAACCTTAGACGGCGAGGAGCATACTCTGGGCGAACACGACCTTGCTATCTGTAACACTATGGAGCCTATGTGTATAGCTGGTGTCTTTGGTGGAAAAGGTAGTGGAACCTATGAGACGACAAGAAATGTGGTTTTGGAGAGTGCTTATTTCCATCCCACTTGGATCCGTAAGTCGGCTCGACGTCATGGACTATCCACTGATGCCAGTTTCCGTTTTGAGCGCGGTATTGATCCTAATGGTGTTATTTACGCACTGAAGCAGGCTGCGATTCTTTGCAAGGAACTGGCTGGCGGTAAAGTCTCAATGGAGATCTGTGATGAGTATCCAAATAAGATAGAGAACCCGAAAGTTTCTCTTAAATATGATTATGTTAACTCATTGATAGGCAAAGAGATTGGCATTGAAAAGGTTAAGAGCATCGTTACCTCCTTGGAGATGAAGATTATCTCAGAAAATGAGGAAGGATTGGAATTGGAAGTTCCTGCATATCGTGTCGATGTGCAACGTCCATGCGATGTGGTTGAGGACATCCTTCGTATATATGGATATAACAATGTGGAGATTCCAACCCAACTCAAGAGCTCTTTGGTTCTCCCAGAAGATGAGGATCGTAAACACAAACTGGAGAATGTTGTCGCTGAGCAGCTTGTAGGTTGTGGATTTAACGAAATCCTTAATAACTCGCTAAGCAAATTGGCATATTATGAAAACCGTCAAGGTTGCTATCCAATGTCTACTACTGTGCGGGTGATGAACCCTCTGTCAGCCGACCTTGGAGTGATGCGCCAGACCTTGTTGTTTGGTGGTCTGGAAAGTATTGTCCGTAACGTAAATCGTAAAAATGCAAATTTACGTTTCTTTGAGTTTGGCAACTGTTATTATTATAATGCGGAGCGTGACAAGGAGGAAAACGACAAGCTTCTCAACGGTGACGACGGTTTCCCGATTAAGGCTTATACCCAAGAGTATCATCTTGGTATGTGGCTGACAGGAAAGCGTGTCGAAGGCTCTTGGGCACATTCCGATGAGGATTCTACTTTCTATGAGTTGAAAGCTTACGTTCAAAATGTTTTCCGTCGGGTTGGTATACCTCAGGGTATGATAGTGATGGAGAAGTCACAGAATGACATTTTCGACAAGGGACTGACTCTTAAGAACAGGGGCGGTAAGGTCTTTGCCGAGATAGGTGTCGTAAGCCGCAAGATTCTGAAGCAGTTCGACCTCTCACGGCCAGTGTTCTATGCAGACATCCACTGGAACGCGTTGATGAAGGCAACCAAGAAATCCGCAGTGCTATTTACGGAAATCTCTAAATTCCCGAGCGTAAGTCGTGACCTCGCTTTGTTGATAGACAAGTCTGTGGAGTTTGAGCAGATTGCTCAGCTCGCGCGTCAGACAGAAAAGAAACTCCTGAGAAAAGTAGAGCTCTTTGATGTCTATGAGGGAAAGAACCTGCCCGAGGGTAAGAAAAGCTATGCGGTTAACTTTATTCTCCAGGATGAGCAGAAGACACTTAATGACAAACAGATAGACGCTATCATGCAGAAACTTATTGCTAACATAACAAAGCAATTGGGTGCAGAGCTGCGCTGATTTGTCGTATTGTCGTATATGTTGATATTTCATAAATTAAAATTAAATAAAAATGGGAAGAGCATTTGAATATCGTAAAGCTGCAAAGCTGAAAAGATGGGGCCACATGGCCAAGACTTTTACAAAGATTGGAAAGCAGATTGCCATTGCGGTTAAGGCTGGAGGACCGGAGCCTGATATGAATCCTGCTTTGCGTGCAATCATAGCAAACGCAAAGCGTGAGAACATGCCTAAAGACAATATTGAGCGTGCCATTAAAAACGCAATGGGCAAAGACCAGAGCGATTATAAGGAGGTCACATACGAGGGATATGGTCCTCATGGTATTGCCATCTTCGTAGAGACACTTACTGACAATACAACCCGTACTGTGGGTGATGTCCGTTCGGTGTTTAATAAGTTCAATGGAAACCTCGGAACACAGGGAAGCCTCTCATTCCTTTTCGACCATAAGGCTGTATTTACTTTTAAGAAGAAAGATGGTCTTGACATGGATGAGCTTATCCTAGATTTGATAGACTATGGTGTGGAAGATGAGTTTGATGAGGACGAGGAAGCTGGCGAAATCACAATCTATGCTGAGCCTACAAGTTTTGGTGACTTGCAGAAACACCTGGAGAGTGAGGGCTTTGAAGTGACTGGAGCTGAGTTCACACGTATTCCTAACGACCTTAAGGAGGTTACGGCAGAGCAGCGCGAGACGATTGACAAAATGGTTGAGAAGCTCGAGGACTTTGATGACGTGCAGACCGTCTATACCAACATGAAGCCTGAGTAACATATCCTTCTTTATAAAGATTTGCAATTTGCGGCTTTGCAATGTCGTAAATTGCAAATCTAAATTTACAAACCGTAATAACTATTACCTACTACTTGCCTTATGAAACAAACAAAGATAGTGTGTTCCATCAGCGACCGACGTTGTGAACAGGATTTTATTCGTAAGTTGTTCTTTGCGGGAATGAATGTCGTACGTATGAACACCGCACATGCCTCGGCTGATGGTATCAGAGAGATTGTGCGTAATACACGTGCCGTCTCACCGCATATAGGTATTTTGATTGATACCAAGGGACCGGAGGTTCGCACGACAGGACTGGTCGAGAAATACCGTGAGACAGGTATTATATATAAGACAGGTGATGTCGTGAAAATCTTTGGCAGACCAGAGATGGACTCCAGCCATGATATCATAAACCTCTCATACGCTGATATTACCAAGGATATCAAAGTTGGTGACCATATACTCTTTGATGATGGCGCTCTTGATATGGAGGTGATGGAAAACACTGGTCCTATGTTGGTGGCTGTGGTGAGAAATGATGGCGTTCTCGGTGCTCACAAAAGCGTTAATGTACCCGGAGAACACATTGATCTTCCGGCACTTACAGAAAAAGACAAGCGGAACATTCTCTTGGCGATAGAGCTTGATATAGACTTTATTGCACACTCTTTTGTACGTTCGGCAGCCGATGTCAATGAGGTTCAGAAATTGTTAGATGAGCATAACAGTGACATAAAGATAATCTCAAAGATTGAGAATCAGGAAGGAGTTGACAATATTGATGAGATCATCGAAGCATCGTATGGTATTATGATTGCCCGTGGTGACTTGGGTATAGAAGTGCCGCTTGAGCGTATTCCCGGTATACAACGTGATATAATAAATAAATGTATACGTGCCAAGAAGCCGGTTATCGTTGCGACACAGATGCTCCACACCATGATTAACAACCCTCGTCCTACGCGTGCTGAGGTTACTGATATCGCAAATGCTATATACATGCGTACTGACGCCTTGATGTTGAGTGGAGAGACTGCCAGTGGAAAATATCCTTTGGAAGCAGTGGAGACTATGTCCCAGATTGCAGAGCAGGCAGAGCAGGATGCACATAGTCAGGGACATGTTATCCATCCGTTGTTTGATGGTATAGAGCAACGTGAGTATCTTGCTAAGTGCGCTATAGAGGCAACAGAGTATCTCGGTGTTAAAGGTATCATCACTGACAGCAAAACGGGTCAGACAGCACGTCATCTGTCTGCCTTCCGCGGTCCGACCCCAATCCTTGCGATTTGTCTGATGGACAAGACGCAGCGGTGGCTGAACCTAAGTTATGGGGTCATACCAGTATTACAGAAACAGCAGGTGACGGCAGATTATCAGTTTTATGCCGCCGTTCGTATGCTTCGTCAGAAAGGTTACGTTGGCTTGGAAGACAAGATAGCTTATCTAAGTGGTACTTTTGACGGAAAGGGTAATACAACGTTCCTTGAGATAAACAAGGTTTGTGACATTTTTGAGGATAAGTATAAGTTCCACGTATCAAAGAAATAACAAATAATCTAAACAAATGAGGAAATCATTAATGACCATGGCTATGGCAGGTATCGCTGTAGCCATACATGCACAAAGTTATAAAACTCCCGCAATTCCGAGGGATGCTGCAATAGAGTCAAAGATTGAGAAGACCCTGTCAAAGATGACTCTTGATGAGAAAATAGGTCAGATGCTTGAGCTCAATCTTGATGTCATGGGAAAGATGACCGTTGAGAATGCCAAGGTTGACCGTGAGAAAGTAAGGCAGGTATTGCAACAATATGGAAGGTCGGCACAGGAGTCTGAGGCGTTATTGAATATGACTGATCAGGAAATAATCGATCAGCTTGGCAACTTTCCTGTGGATATCTATCAAGGTGATACCAAAAGAGTGTGGAAACTCAATGAGACCATGCTCGACACAATCATCTCAAAATATAAGGTCGGCTCTATACTCAATGCCCCAGGAACCCGTGCTGCGACAGTGGCACAATGGCAGGAGTGGATTCAGCTGATTCAAAAGAAGTCGATGAAATACATCGGTATACCTGATATCTATGGGCTCGACCATAACCATGGGGTGACTTATACGCAAGGCGGTACATTATTCCCGCAGCCTATCAATCTTGCGGCATCATTCAATACCGACATTGTACGCTCTGGTGCAGAGATAACAGCCTATGAAAGTCGTGCGGCAAACTGTCCATGGGTGTATAATCCGGTAGTGGACCTCGGACGTGATCCACGGTGGCCGCGTATATGGGAAAGCTTTGGAGAAGATGCCATCGTCAACGCCCGTATGGTAGAGGCTGAGATAAAAGGCTATCAGGGTGACGACCCCAATCATCTTGGAAAGTATAATGTGGCGACAAGTACGAAACATTATATGGCATACGGTGCTCCGTGGACAGGTAAGGACCGTACTCCGGCGTACCTCTCACCACAATTGTTGCGCGAGAAGTATTTTGAGCCGTTCAAGGCTGCTGCCCTTGCGGGAACCCTCACAATGATGGTCAACTCTTCCAGTATTAATGGCGTGCCGGTACATGCCAGCTATGAGTATATGACTCAATGGCTTAAAGAAGATTTGCAATGGGATGGTATGCTGGTGACGGACTGGGCAGACATTAATAACCTATACACTCGTGAGAAAGTGGCAAAGGACAAAAAGGATGCTATCCGCATTGCCGTTAATGCAGGTATTGACATGTCAATGGATCCATACAGCGTGGAGTTCTGCATCTTGCTGAAGGAGCTTGTGAACGAAGGCAAAGTGCCAATGACGCGTATTGACGACGCCGTGCGCCGCATCCTTCGTGTGAAGTACCGCTTAGGTCTCTTCGACCAGCCAAACACAGGTGGCAAAGGCTATGAGAAGTTCGGCTCTCAGGAGTTTGCCAATATATCTCTCGCTGCGGCTGAGGAGTCAGAGGTTCTTTTGAAGAATGAAGAACAGATACTGCCTCTTGCCAAAGGAAAGAAAATCCTTATTACAGGACCAAATGCAAACCAGATGCGTTGCCTGAATGGTGGCTGGAGCTATACATGGCAAGGCTCCAAGGCTGAGGATCTCACAGAGAAATACAATACCATTTATGAGGCATTCTGCAATAAATACGGTCAGGAGAATATCATTCTTGAGCAAGGTGTGACCTACAATGAGAATGGGGCTTACTACGATGAGAATGCTCCTGAGATACAGAAAGCTGTCGACGCCGCTGCCGGTGCTGATGTTATCATCGCATGCATAGGTGAGAACTCATATACAGAGACTCCAGGTAATCTGACAGACCTTTGGCTTTCTGAAAACCAGCGTAACCTCGTAAAGGAACTTGCGAAAACCAACAAGCCAATCATTCTTGTACTGAATGAGGGACGCCCGCGTCTCATCGCAGACATAGAGCCGTTGGCAAAGGCTGTGGTTGATGTCCTTATTCCGGGCAACTATGGTGGTGACGCTCTTGCAAACCTTATCGCCGGTGATGCTAATTTCTCTGCAAAGATGCCATATACCTATCCTCGTGAGATTAACTCTCTCAATACTTATGACTATAAGGTCAGCGAGGAGGTAGGAACAATGGAGGGAGCATATAACTACGATGCCAAAGTGTCATTGCAATGGCCGTTCGGCTATGGCATGAGCTACACTACCTATGAGTATAGCAACTTAAAGGTTGACAAGACACGTTTCTCTGCCGATGATGTCATCACTGTTTCTGTTGATGTGAGGAATACAGGAGACCGTCTGGGTAAGGAGGCCGTTCTCCTTTACTCAAGCGATCTTGTCGCATCAATAGTTCCTGACAATAAGCGCTTGCGTGACTTTACGAAGATTGAGCTTAAACCTGGGGAACTGAAGACTGTCACCTTCCAACTGCCGGCCAAGAGCCTCGCATTTGTCGGTGCTGATGGTAAATGGATATTGGAGGAGGGCGATTTCACTCTGAGGGTTGGTAATCAGACAGTTAATGTGGAGTGTGGCGAGACTAAGAAATGGGATACTCCAAATATCTGATTTGATACTGGCTTAGGTCATCTCACCAGATGACAATGGAGAAATAATAATGGGATTATGTTAAAAGCATAATCCCATTATTTATTATCAAGTCCTTAATAATCCTTTTTTGAGAAGGTGACGTCGAACAATATTTGTTGTGGATTCTTCTCGGAATGATAGACATACCTGAAGTTGAACTCTGCGTCTTTATATGCTTTCATGTCTGTAGAGCTTCTCAGACCGTCAAGGAGAGTACTCCTTAGCTTGTCCTTGTTCTTCTCAATTCCTTCGGCATTATCGGCATTGCCGCACAGCGTATACCAATACCCCAGTGTACGGGTGTCTTTGTCAAATGTCAGACTGTCCGTTCTTGTGTTACTTTGTATAGGAGATGGACAGAATTTCTCTGTGTATTCCTTTGCCTCCCTTGCCGCACGCTCATCCATGCTCTCATGGCATGATGCAAGCAGACATAAACCTGCAAATAGTATTATACTTTTTTTCATTATTAATATATATATTCTATATTCTTGACGTAATTTTCTGCAAATATCGTCATAATTTTGCAAACTGGCAAATCTTAGGCTCTTAACTTTTGCTATTCAACTTGTTTTACATAAATTTCTCACACTCGGCAAAGAAAATAAGTTTTCTTTGCTCTCATTTAATCGAAATTTTGAATAAATTTCTCACACTCGGCAAAGAAAACAAGCTTTCTTTGCTCTCATTTAATCGAAATTTTTGTACCTTCGTGGCATGAATCATCATGGAGAGATATTGCGCTTAGCAGTTCCTTCGATAATATCGAACATCACCGTACCACTGTTGGGGCTTGTCGATGTCGCTATTGCCGGACATATCGGTGATGCCTCTTATATCGGTGCCATAGCTATCGGCTCAATGATCTTCAACGTCATCTATTGGCTGTTTGGATTCTTGCGCATGGGTACGAGCGGTATGACGTCGCAGGCAGTGGGCAGGAACGACCATGCCGAACAGCTGAGGCTGTTGCTGCGCTCGCTGGGTATCTCTCTTGGGGTCGCGCTGATGATGATTGTACTGCAACTGCCTCTGCGTCATCTGGCATTATATGTGATGAACACTCCTACCGACATACAGCCGTTGGTGACTACCTATTTCAATATCGTCGTATGGGGAGCAATACCTATGTTGGGACTCTATGCTCTCACAGGCTGGTTTATCGGAATGCAGGATACCCGTACACCTATGTTTGTGGCGATAACTCAGAATGTTGTGAATATCATTGCAAGCCTGGTATTGGTATTTGGCTTGGGACTGCGCATTGAGGGCGTGGCTGCTGGCACCCTGATAGCGCAATGGTCTGGGTTCTTGTTGTCTGTGTGGTTGGCAAAGAGGAAAACTGTAGGGCTTACAAATGTCGTTGGACATAGTCTCACGTGGAGGGATGTGTTTGCGATTCATTCGATGGGACGGTTTTTCCGTGTCAACCAGGACATCTTCCTGCGGACACTCTTTCTTGTTGGCGTCAACCTGTTCTTTACATCAGCGGGAGCGCGTCATGGCACTATGATATTGGCTGTCAATACTCTGCTGATGATACTTTTCACCTTGTTCTCATACGTCATGGACGGGTTCGCATACGCCGGTGAGGCACTCGCGGGTAAGTATTATGGTGCTCAGAATTATGAGGCTTTCCGCACTGTGGTCGGAAATCTTTTTGTTTGGGGGGTGTTGTCGGTGTTTCTTTTCACTGTAGTATATGTGCTTGGGGGTACCTCCTTCCTCTCTTTACTTACTGACGATACGAAAGTAGTGGAGGCTTCTTCGGAATATCTTCCTTGGGCTTATCTGATTCCCATAACTGGTGTCGCGGCATTTATCTTCGATGGTGTGTTCATCGGTATAACCGCTTCGCGTGGCATGCTTATATCATCAGCCATCGCCGCTGTTTGTTTCTTTGTCGTTTATTTCCTGTTGTCCCCGTTTATGGGTAACCATGCTTTATGGCTCGCCTTCCTTGTATTTCTGTCAATGCGCGGCATTGTCCAGTGGTGGTATTTAGGCTATATAAAACGGAGGCTTGCTAAAAACTAATTTTCAAAAAACGTATTTTTGCGTCACGCGTCACACTTTGGGGTAAAGTTTAAAGGAGATCTCGCATCAAGTGCGGGATGAGTGAATGGGGAGTGCGGGATGAGGGTTTAGAGGTTTTAAATGGCAGAGCGATATTTTAAAAGCAAAGCTTCTGGAGGAAAGTTGTAACAAGAATCTGAAAAGTTGTAATAACTTTTTTCTGATAGCATTGATATTGGAATGGAAGATGTATGCTTTAGCTTGTCTATATGATAGCTCTACCATGTCAATATCAATGCTAATGGAGATTCTTTCAGTCGCTTCGCTTTGTGAAAGCGCTAAGGCGATTACCGCATCGAGTGCGGGATGA
>CAJOPT010000043.1 GCA_905236455.1 uncultured Prevotella sp.
TATTAAATACCAACGATTTCAAAGAACTCTTATATTATGGCGTCGCTAATGCGGCGTAACTATTCAAAATTTAACGAACTATTGTTAGTTGTTAGTAATTATTATGTTGCAAATTTAGTGTTTTTTTATGAATAAACAAATAGATTTTGCATATTTTCTTATAGGGAATTCCCTATTATTAGTTTTTTTTTCTATCTTTGTCGTTGAAAAAATAAGTACTATTTTGAACGTTTTCGTTAAGCCAGAAGAGCAGACCAAACTTGTTTGAAGCCTGCCTCGGCTAAATGAAATCCAACGTATATAACATACCCATAACAAACAAAAACAATGAAAACAGTTTATGATTTCTCTGTCAAAGACAGAAAAGGAAAAGAGGTTTCCCTCAAAGAGTATGCTAATGAAGTTCTGCTGATTGTCAACACAGCCACAAAATGCGGCTTTACCCCACAATACGATGAGCTTGAGAAACTTTATGAGAAATATCATAGTCAGGGATTTGAGATTCTTGACTTTCCTTGCAACCAGTTCGGACAACAGGCTCCTGGTACCGATGAGTCTATCCATGAGTTTTGTAAGATGAATTTCGGCACAGAGTTCCCACGCTTCAAAAAGGTTAAAGTTAATGGTAACGACGCCGAACCGCTTTTCAAGTTCCTTCAAGAGCAGAAAGGTTTTGCAGGTTGGGACGAGACCCATCCTATCGCTCCGATTCTCGACAAGATGTTGACTGAGGCTGACCCTGAATATAAACAAAAGGCTGACATTAAATGGAACTTCACAAAATTCCTAATCAATAAAAAAGGTCAGGTGGTTGCCCGCTATGAGCCAACGGAAAAGACTGAGAACATTGAAAAGGCCATTGAGGAGCTTCTCTAAAACGATACTATAAGTATTATAAGTAGTCATTATTTTTTACATTCGAGAAAGAACCATGGAAAGTATCAAATGTCTGATTATCGGTAGCGGTCCTGCAGGATACACTGCCGCCATATATGCCGGGCGCGCCAACCTCAATCCAGTGCTCTATACTGGCATGCAAATGGGTGGGCAGCTTACGCAAACCACTATTGTAGAGAACTTCCCTGGCTATCCTGAAGGGGTTGATGCCAATCAGATGATGGGCGAATTGCAGGAACAAGCAAAACGCTTCGGCACAGACATCCGCTTCGGGGTTATTACTAAGGTGGATTTCAGCAAGCGACCATATATACTCATTACTGATAATGGAGATGAGTTAGAAGCCGAGACTATTATCATTGCCACAGGAGCCAGCGCCAAGTACTTAGGCTTGGATGATGAGAAGAAATACAACGGACAAGGAGTGTCTGCTTGTGCCACCTGCGATGGATTCTTCTATCGGAAGAAAACCGTGGCAGTCGTTGGCGGCGGTGATACTGCATGTGAGGAGGCAACCTATCTTGCACAGCTTTGTGAGAAAGTATATATGATTGTACGTAAGCCCTTCCTTCGTGCCTCCGACATTATGAAGAAACGGGTAGAGGGAAATCCGAAGATTGAGATCCTATACGAGCATAACGCTGTGGGACTTTATGGAGAAAATGGCGTAGAGGGAGCACATCTTGTCAAACGGATGGGTGAGCATGACGAGGAACGCTATGACCTGCCTATCGACGGTTTCTTCCTTGCTATAGGTCACAAACCAAACACTGATGTGTTTAGAGACTGGCTGGAACTGGACGAGACGGGCTATATCAAGACTCAAGGCGACTCACCACGAACCAATATCCCTGGCGTCTTTGCCGCTGGCGATTGCGCCGACCCTCATTATCGGCAGGCTATAGTGGCAGCAGGCAGCGGTTGTAAGGCAGCATTGGAGGCTGAGCGCTATCTGCAAAGTCTTACATAGTTGTCATGACAAAAACAATACTCTACCGCAAGGCTTAGTCCCTGTTCGTTTTATCTGGCAATACCCCAAGAACAGCAAGCATTGCGAATGTCAAGAAACCATTAAGCATCAACAACTCGTAACCGAAACGGTAACCTGTTGTTGATGCTATAGTTTTGTCCAAGGCAAAACACAACAAAGGTGAGGCGACACAAATATATGGTACATACTTGTCATTCGTCTGGTGTTTTGTCAATAGCCCGAAAGCAAAAAGTCCTAACAATGGACCGTATGTATATGAACACATTATATAAATAGCGTCTATAATACTCGTAGAGTTAAGCAAACGGAAAAGTAATATAAACATGATGAAGACTATCGACACCATAACATGCATGCGCTTGCGCAGACGCTCATCGCTACTACGCTCACAGATATCAACACAGAGGCAGGTGGTCATCGCTGTTATGGCAGAATCAGCACTGCTGAACGATGCCGCAACAATACCAATGGTGAAAAATACCACTACCGCCATGCCCAAATAACCTGAGGCTGTAAACATTGGCAGTAGCTCATCTGGCGCTGCTGGTAACGCAACGCCTTGCCTTTGCGCAAGAATAACAAGCAAGATTCCTAATGCCATGAAAAGCAGGTTAACGGGTGCAAAGGCAAAGCCGTATGTACACATGTCTTTCTGAGCATCACGCAGGTTCTTACAAGTGAGATTCTTCTGCATCATGTCCTGATCAAGTCCTGTCATTACAATAACGATAAAGATTCCACTAAGAAACTGCTTCCAGAAATTCTGCTTGCTTTGCCAGTCATCAAAGACAAACATACGGCTATGACTGTCATTGGCAATGGCTGAAAACATATCCCCTACCGACATGTCCATCTGACGCATTGCCTGATAGATAATAAGGAAAAGGGCTGTAAACATACATGCCGTCTGGAAGGAGTCCGTCCAGACTAAGGTCTTTATTCCTCCACGACGGGTATATAACCAGATAAGTCCTACCATGACACATGCGGTAACAGGAAATGGTATGCCGTAATGGTCAAAGACAAATGTCTGAAGAATCATACATACCAAATAGAACCGTACAGCAGCACCGGTCATCTTCGACAACAGGAAAAACGATGCTCCGGTCTTGTACGAACGTCCACCCAACCGCTGCCGCAGATAGGAGTATATGGTTGTAAGGTTAAGCCGATAATATACTGGAAGCAATAAGAACGCAACGGCAAAGTAACCGAGAATAAATCCAAGACAAGTCTGGATATATGTCATGTCGGAAACCAATACCATCCCAGGAACACTCACAAACGTCACACCAGAGATACTGGCACCTACCATTCCAAATGCCACCATATACCAAGGTGACTGCCGGTTGCCTCGGTAAAAGGTGTCATTATCTGCCTTACGTGTCGTCCACTTGCTAAATGCAAGCAGAACGCAAAAATATGCAAGAATTGTAACTATTATCAACATAATCGGCTGCAAAGGTAATGCAAACCGAATTACAATGCAAAATAAAATTTATTTATTTTCATTGTTGAGGTGTAGCTTATCTTATAAAAAGATAAAATTTTTCAATCGCTGATGGTGGTTTTCAATCATTTTTTATTACTTTTGTCAATCAAATACCCATTATAGTCAAACAACAGTAAACCAAAAACAAACAATTATGAGCAGACAAAAGAAATTCATCCTGCAGGAGAGTGAGATTCCTACACAATGGTACAACATACAAGCTGACATGGTCAACAAGCCTATGCCACCGATACATCCTGCTACTAAACAGCCGCTGGGCGTCGATGACCTGGCACACATCTTCCCACGTGAGTGCTGCGTACAGGAGCTTGACACTGAGCACCGATGGATTGACATACCGGAGGAGGTCCTCGACAAGTACAAGTTCTACCGTTCCACACCACTCGTACGAGCATACGGACTCGAAGAGGCTCTTGGCACTCCCGCACATATCTATTTCAAAAACGAGAGTACTAACCCTCTCGGCTCACATAAGATTAACTCGGCACTGCCGCAGTGCTACTATGCCAAGCAGGAAGGTACTACAAATGTGACTACTGAGACGGGTGCGGGACAATGGGGTGCCGCCCTTAGCTACGCTGCTAAGATTTACGGACTCGACTGTGCTGTATATCAGGTAAAGATCACCATGCAGCAAAAGCCATACCGTTCCAGCATCATGCGAACATTCGGTGCAGTGGTCGAAGGCTCACCGTCAATGTCCACACGTGCAGGAAAGGACATATTGACAAAAGACCCGACACACTCAGGATCGCTCGGCACTGCCATCTCTGAGGCTGTAGAGCTTGCCACAACCACGCCAAACTGCAAATACACACTCGGCTCTGTACTCAACCACGTTGGTCTGCATCAGACCATTATCGGTCTGGAGGCTGAGAAGCAGATGGAGATGGCTGGCGAATATCCCGACATGGTGATCGCATGCTTCGGAGGTGGTAGCAACTTCGGTGGTATAGCATTCCCGTTTATGCGCCACAACATCCTTGACGGTAAGACCACAGAGTTCATCGCGGCAGAGCCAGACAGCTGTCCGAAGCTCACGCGCGGACAGTTCCGCTATGACTTCGGCGACGAGGCAGGCTACACACCGCTGCTGCCTATGTACACTTTAGGGCACAACTTCAAGCCAAGCAACATCCATGCTGGCGGTTTACGCTATCATGGTGCAGGCATGATCATCTCACAGCTCATTAAAGATGGTTACATGAAAGGTGTTGACATTCCGCAGCTTGAGACTTTCGACGCGGGTATGCTCTTCGCACAGACCGAGGGTATCATACCGGCTCCGGAGAGCTGCCATGCCATCGCCGCTACTATCCGTGAGGCAAAGAAGTGCAAGGAGACTGGCGAGAAGAAGGTTATACTCTTCAACCTCTCAGGGCACGGTCTCATCGACATGCCATCATACGAGTCTTTTATTAAGGGTGACCTGCAGAACTATACCGTTACCGACGAGATGATTGCGGCTAACCTTGCTGAACTCGACAAACAATAATGTCGCGAGTCAAGTAATAAATATTATAACAATAAGGCTTCACAATTGTGAAGCCTTATTTCTTTTATCAACAGCATAAAGATTACCTTAAGTTAATTTAGAAAGCGTTGTCTTTACCTTTGCTTAGCACTTAACTTCAACTGTCTCTACTACGAAAGTAACAAGGAAAATTGAACATCTATTAAGAAATAGCGCCCCATAAAGTTGTATTATTCGACAACTTTTTGTAATTTTGCACCCATGACACGAAAGATAAGAACATACTGCGGCAACATTTATCGCGTGTTCTTTATCTTCGATGAGGGAAATATAGTGGTGCTTTTTAATGGCTTTCAGAAAAAGACACAGAAAACTCCACAATGCGAAATAGAAAAAGCTATAAAAATAAAGGAGGCATATTATGCAGACAAACAATCACAAAATCGTTGACTATGATGCAGTGCTGGACGCAAAGTTCGGCAAAGAAGGACCCCCTGAACGTGCACATGCAGAAGAGGCGGCCTATTCGTTCTATTCTGGTCAGATTCTTCAGGAGGCTCGCAAAGAAGCAAAAGTGACTCAAGCTGAACTGGCCGAACGCACGCAGACCACGAAGTCATATATCTCGAAAATCGAGAATGGCGTCATCACCCCCAGTGTTGGTGTGTTTTACCGCATCATTGCTGCTCTCGGCATGAGAGTCGAGGTGGTAAAACCTATCTATTAGAAATTGAAGAACTTGCACCAATTCAATGAGAGATCGTGTCTGCTTGAATAAGAGGTTTGTTTATGTCGGATATAGTTCTTCTGTCAGATAACTATACACATAACCTGAATGTTATTTTTCCAATTGCCCAACGCATTGCATGGTACCCTTTAAAAAAATTTGTTTACAAAGATATGCATTTACTTTCATACCACCAAGTTTTCGTGCCTCAAAACTGTCATTTTTAGCGTTTTTACAGATTCTTAAGTCACGTCTGCTGGCTATCAAATCTCCCGCAACAGCTTTACGGCATCTCCTACCGTGGTGACATCAGCAATAACCATGCTCCTTTTGCCCTTTATCTCCTTGAGGTTACAGCGTCGAGGGTTTCTCATCAGGAAACTCAAGACACGGTCGAAAGCCGCACTCTGATAATATGGGCTGTCGGGATTGCTCACAAACTGAGCCTGCATGCGCCCCTGCTTCAGTATCAGCTTCTCACAACCCAGTTGCTTGCCGAGCCTGCGCAACGCCACCACCTGCATTAGCTCCTCACCCTCATGAGGCACGGTGCCGAAACGGTCCTCCAACCGTTTTCTATAAGCATCCAGCTCCTCATCGCTGTCTATATTGTCAAGTTCCCTGTAAAGCAACATCCTCTCACTGCTCCCAGGCACGTAGGTGTCAGGGAAATACATCTCAAGGTCACTCTCGACAGAACAGTCATCTACCCACTGACCATTGTCTATCGCCTCATGCGCCTGGCTGTCATCACCATACAGCTCATAGAACTCATCGTTCTTCAACTCAGTGACAGCCTGATTGAGTATCTTCTGATAGGTCTCGTAACCCAAATCCTCCATGAAACCACTCTGCTCGGCACCTAACAGATTACCTGCTCCCCGGATGTCAAGATCCTGCATTGCAAGATTGAAGCCACTTCCCAACTCTGAGAATGTCTCAAGAGCCTCTAAGCGGCGACGTGCCTCCGGGTTAAGGACCGACAAAGGAGGCGCCAGCAAATAACAGAACGCCTTTTTGTTACTGCGCCCCACCCTTCCGCGCATCTGATGCAGGTCGGAGAGTCCGAAGCGATGTGCGTCATTGATGATAATGGTATTGGCGTTGGGAATGTCTATACCATTCTCCACGATTGTTGTTGAGAGTAGTACGTCAAAGTCGTGATTGATGAACCCCATCACGATCTCCTCCAGCTCGGCAGGTTTCATCTGTCCATGACCGATGGCAACACGTGCGTCCGGCACATATTTCTGTATCAGCGTAGCGATATGTGCCAGTCCTTTGATATTGTCATTAACGAAAAACACCTGTCCGTTGCGTGACATCTCGAAATTAATGGCATCAGCAATCACCTCCCCTCCGAACGTTGCCAGCTCCGTATGGATAGGATAGCGGTTGGGTGGCGGCGTGCGGATGATACTCATGTCACGGGCTCCCATCAGTGAGAACTGTAAGGTACGCGGTATTGGCGTTGCCGACATGGTCATGGTGTCCACGTTTGTCTTCATCTGACGCAGTTTCTCTTTTGTAGAGACACCGAACTTCTGTTCCTCATCGATAATGAGCAAGCCCAGGTCCTTCCATTTCACCCCTTTGCCAATAAGTTTATGTGTACCGATAAGGATATCTACCCTGCCAGCCTCTAAGTCCTCCAACACCTGACGAGTCTGCTTCGTGGTACGGGCACGTGACAAATACTCAACGCGCACCGGCAGATGGCGAAGGCGGTCGCGGAAGGTCTGATAATGCTGAAATGCCAATACCGTGGTGGGAACCATCACTGCCACCTGCTTCGAGTCACAAGCAGCCTTGAAAGCAGCCCGCACCGCCACTTCCGTCTTACCAAAGCCCACGTCACCACACACCAAACGGTCCATCGGGCGCACACTCTCCATGTCGCCTTTCACCTCTTGCGTGGCTTTCTGCTGATCGGGGGTGTCCTCATACAAGAAGCTTGCCTCAAGCTCATGCTGCATAAACGTATCTGGACTAAAGGCAAAACCTTTCTCATGACGACGCTTGGCATAGAGCTTTATCAGGTCACGGGCGATATCCTTGATGCGCTGCTTGGTGCGTTCCTTCATACGCTCCCAGGCTCCCGTCCCGAGAGTTGACAGACGTGGAGGCTCGCCGCTGTCGCTCCGCCTGTACTTTGATATCTTATACAGGGAGTGAATGCTGACGTCAACAATGTCGCCACGCTGGTATACCAACCGTATCATCTCCTGATAGGAGTCTCCAGCCGGCACCCTCACCAGACCAGCAAACTTTCCTATACCGAAGTCCACATGTACTATAAAGTCTCCAGGCTCCATCTCCTGCAACTCCTTCAAGGTCAGCGCCATCTTGCCGGCTCTGGCTTGGTCGGACTTCAGGTTATACTTATGGAACCGGTCGAAGATCTGATGGTCTGTAAACAGACATACCCGCAGGTCGTTGTCAGCAAATCCCTCGTGGAGGGTTTTGTCGATTGGGACAAAAGGCACGCTACCGCCTTCGTATGGCGCGCCCCGTTCCTCAAAGATATCCCTCAATCGTTGTTGTTGCTTCTTGCTGTCTGCTAATATATATAATGTGTAGGCTTGCGAGATATAATCTTCAAGCGTGCTCATGAGAAGGTCAAAGTTCTTATGGAACAATGGCTGTGGCGACACTTTGAACGTGATGGTTGTCTGAGGAGTACCCGTAGGACGCACTCCAACCTCTATCCTGCGGAACGCTGATATCTCTTCACGGAACAAACTTGGAGCGACGAGCTGGCACTCACGCTGCATCTCCCTACGGATAAGATGCTGCTCCATTTCCGTCTTGCCCTCTAAACGCTCTGTCATTGTCTGAGAAGAGAAGCCTTCATTATATATCTGTCCGACCTTTTCGCACACATAAAGGAGATCTTTCATAACAAGCAGCGTATCCGAAGGCAAGAAACTCAGGAATGACACCTTCTCATCTGACAATGTCGCTAACTCCGGTACTATCTCAACGTTTTCCTTCTTGTCACGAGAGAGCTGACTCTCCACCTCAAAAGTACGGATAGAGTCTATCTCATCACCAAAGAAGTCCACACGATATGGCAGCTCGCAACTGAAAGAAAAGACATCAAGGATGCTACCTCGGACAGCAAACTGTCCAGGCTCATAGACATAGTCGGTCTCCTTGAAGCCAAACTCCCGTAACGTCTTCTCAATGTCCGGCAGATGAATGTCTTCTCCCACACGTAAGGTAAGCGTACGCTCATCAAGCTTCTTCTTCGACACCACCAGCTCAGCCATCGCCTCGGGACAGGTGACGATGTAGTGCGGACTCCCCTCTGTGTGGGAAGACTGATAAACAGTATTGCCAAGTTTTGCCAGCACCTCCGTGCGTAGTATCTCATTTGCGGCATCACGCTGTCCGTATTTCACGGCACGCCGATAGGATGAGGGGAAAAACAGTACGTCATTCTGCCCCAACAACTGGGTGAGGTCATGATAAAGATATCCCGCCTCATCGCTGTCTTGCATCACAAACACTATGGGCGACTTTATCCTACGTGAGACACTGGCGAAAAACAACGGCATCGATGATGCCACAAGACCCTGGAGGAAAATGGTCTTTACCGACTTCTTCCTCAGTGTCTCTACAAAGGCTCCTGCCTGCGGCTTGGAGCCATATAGTTTCAATAATTCTTTTATGTCCATCGCTGAATAACAGCTTTATGCCTACAAAAGTACAAAAATCTGAGTAAGTGAGAGCAAAGAAAGCTTGTTTTATTTGCCGAACGTGAAGATTTTATCCAAAATTTTCGATATTTTTCTTCAATTGTTTGGCATGTATCACTTTTTTTATTAACTTTGCAATTACAATACACCTAAAACTATTTTGACATAAACAAAGCAAGCCTAAATTAGAAAAGAACAAACATATTAATATTAACTCATAAAAAAACAAAGATTATGAAAAAACTATTTACTTCATTAATCATGCTCGTGGCGAGTATAACTCTCGCTAATGCGGCATTGTACATTGGTGGTACTACCGTTGATATGGGTACCTCAA
>CAJOPT010000044.1 GCA_905236455.1 uncultured Prevotella sp.
ACTTTTTCAATCTATAGAGAATCTGCGTCATCACTTTTCTACCGTTTAATATGTAGGTATCTGATATAAAACAACTTACAAATACACACTATTTCTTTTTTGACAGTTTCTTCAAGTACCATACAAACATATCCCAAATCGCCTTGAGGAATGAGTAAACATCAATAATAAATCTTTCGCTGTTGACATTCAAAAAGTCGGCATACTAATATGACATATAATAGAATGGCTATATACCGCGAAATGTCACATGGAATGGCGAGGTCGGTCGGGACGGTTTCCGCTGTCGTCGTTTCCGCTTCCTTCCCTTTCCTCCACGTCCTTCCCACCGATTCCTGATACTCTTTTTGCCAATAAAATATCGCATTTTACAATATATCTTTGCCGGTAATTACGAAAAATATGCTTTTACTATTGAAAATCTTGGGAGTTTTTAATTGAAAATATTGGGAATTTTATATATTTGTACCCAAATTTGTTTGTGATATGTATTACGAAAGACTTATAGAAAAGCAGATTGCACTTAGATGCAATTTTCCGTAAAGTTACATAATTCTTTGTAATCACCTTACTATCAACTTGTTAGGTTGTATGTACCTTTTTAGCAAAGTTACATAAGCTACATAAACACCAAAACAAGTTGTTTTGGTATCATAAAGCAATCCCTTCCTGTTCAATTAGATCGTTTCTTTGGTACCAAAACAAGTTGTTTTGATATTCCAAAGACCTACTTTTGGATAAAGATCTGAATCCTTTGGTCATGCGTTTGCTCTTATATTCAATACTAATCAGCCTCCGTCCCAGCACTATTTCCATACCTATGCAATTGCAACATCTTTGTGTGGAGCGCAAGGATTTTGCAATCAGATTGCTTAAATACATGAAAATTATGATACTTTTAAAAAAGTGTCATAGTGGTTAAATATATGATATTCAGTTGTTTATAATAAAATATGACACTTTACACAAATATTATATTATAAAATAAAAATTAAATTGAGAAATAAATATTAAGTTATGAACATAAATATCAACTATGTCTTACATGCGATATAACGAACAATTTTATAGCGAACAATTTTTCAAAGTGTGAACTATTTCCTTTTGATTTTCTTGCAAATAATTTTTATTTCCCATATCTTTGCAGCCAAAAGAACATCTATTAATAATAATTACGTTATGAGACATTATTTCAGAACCGCCGTATTTGCCTTAGCCCTCATCTGGACAGGGCAGGCACTCGGACAGTCAAATCCGAAGAAGGGATATATTATAACTAACAGCCAAGACACTATCTATGGAACGGTGGACTACCGTTCAAACACGAAGAACGCCAAGTCATGTCTTTTCCAGGCAAATGGCGAAACGACATTCAAGGAATATTCCCCTAAAGACATCAGCGGCTATCGCTTTGATGAGGATGGAATCTTCTATGTATCACGCACCTTCCCTGTCGATGGAGTACAGAAAGAGTTCTTTGCGGAGTTTCTCTTGAAAGGTGGCGTATGCCTGTATTATTATCCCGAGGGAGACAACGACTACTATTTCTTTGTAAAGGAAGATGGAGAGGTAGTCCAGACGAAGAAAAGCAGGGCATCAAACATAGACGAGCAAACAGCGATTCATGAGAAGCAGGCAATTGTCGCCGCTGTATCGAAGGTATTTACCAAAAGTCCTAAAGCAGTATATGACATACAGAAAGGAACCTACAGGAAGGACAACCTAATACGTGTGACACGTGCCTACGACGAAGAGTTCTGTTCCGAATATGGAGACTGTGTCCAGTTTGAGCAAGACATTAAGAAGGCTCTCCCCGTAAAGTTCCGTTTCCTTGTTGAGGCAGGAGTAGCAGCAGGTAAGGTAAAGGCAGAATATGCCCATTTTGACAATCCCGACTTCAGTGGAGCAGTTCCCTTGGTAGGTGCCGGTATAGAGATGTCATTTCCACGCCACATCCCCAACCTCGCATTACAGGCAAAGCTTGTATATATGAATTGGAGCATGAAGAATACCGAACCGGCAATCAATGACAAGGAGAGTGAGAATAAGATTTCAGGCTCAGAGTTTGGTATTATGGTAGGACTAAAATACCAGTTCTTCCCCAACAGTCCTGTAGTGCCTTTCCTTGCCGTAGGTGGACATGCCATGACTATCGGTAAATTCGAGGTGGAGCAACGTGGTCCTCACCTTGGCAATGGAGTACAAAGCGACTCATGGGGAGTCAACGGCATCGGAGTATATTTTGGTGGCGGTATTGACATAAAGGCAGGAAAGCATGCCGTTCGCTTAGCAGTCAACCATGTTCCAGGACGTGGACACATGAATAAGACCGAGACCTCTTACACCTCTTTCACCGCAGGTTTTCTGTTTTAAGACACCCCACGACATCCTGCAAGCTATCAGCAACAAGAAGTTGTCCGTTTAGAAGCCCCCCAGCCCCCTGGGTGGCTTCTTTCGTTTCACGAATTACTCCTTTTCCTTTAAGGTCAGCCATCATCTGTAGCAGAGAGTCCCAGAATCCTTTCATGTTATATAGGATTACTTTCTTCCTATGGTAGCCGATGGATGCGGCAGCCAATACCGTGAAGATCTCATCAAGCGTACCAACACCTCCCGGCAATGCGATATTAATATCACTTTGCTCAACCATCAGTCTCTTTCGCTCATCAAGACTGTCACAAGGTATATGCACGTCAACATATTCCGACATCCTGCCACCCTTCTCGATAATCGTCGGAACCACGCCTACCGTCATACCGCCAGACTCATGCACTGCCTTGGCAATACATTCCATCAAGCCCATGTTACAGCCGCCAAACACAACTGTGTGTCCATTCTCGCCTAACCAATGTCCCAGTTCCTCAGTCATCTGAAAGAAATCCGGGTCAATATTCATGTTTGCGGAACAATATACTGCTACTTTCATAAAATGAAGAATCTTTAACCTCTCATCCCGTACTCGATGCGGGACCTCCTTTAATCTCTAATCATTTAGCGAAAAGCCATTTCCTTTCCGAACTCCTTCGACACATAATTATATATGTCCTTACAGCAATTGGCAGAGAATTTCTGCGCACAAGCAATCAGACTGTCCCACTGTTCTTCAGAGAGTCCAGCCTCAAGCATCTCCCGTGTAATGCCATAGCGTATCAAACCATATATGAAACCGGCATTGAAATTATCACCTGCCCCAATAGTGCTGACAATGTCCGTTGTCCCCTCTACGGGATAGCTTTTCCTGTATTTACGCTCCGCGCGCAACTCTACCGGGCGTGCTCCTTGCGTGTATATAAACCTCTTACAATAGAACGAAATCTCGGCATTATATACCTTGTCGGCATCTTCCATCTTATATAGCACATTGAAGTCCTCGTTGCTCCCTCGCACGATATCAGCAAACTCAAGGTTCTCCAAGAGATTCGGAGTAAGCTTTACCACCTCTGTCTTATGTGACGGTCGGAAATTAACGTCATAATAGAGGATGGCTCCATGCGCCTTGGCATAATCGAGGAAGCCCTTCACTTGCGGTCGTATGACAGGGTTAAGGGCATAATAAGACCCGAAAAGTACGATATCATCAGGCTGGACGTCAGGGAAGGAGAAGTCAAGTTGGTCATGCGGATGATCCTTATAGAAGATGTATTCAGCATCATTATTGTCGTTAAGGAAAGCCAAAGACAACGGTGACTTTGAGTCAGGGAACACATTCACATTATCTGCGTTCACACCGTTATCCTTCAGGAAGCCAATGATTCTCTCCCCCACACGGTCGTTACCAGTCTCACTGATGAATGTCGTGTTTATACCAGAACGTCCCAGTGAGATGATGGCATTATAAGCAGATCCCCCAGGCACCGCACCGATAGGATTATCACCTTTGAAAATAATATCGAGAACTGTTTCTCCAATACCTATTACTTTTCTCATAATGTGTGCAAAGGTACAACTTTTTAGCGACAACGGGAACGTTAACTGGGACAATTCTCAACTCCAAATTAAAAAAACTGACTTTTCTTTGTTTTGTCAAACGAAAGTATGTAATTTTGCCACCGCAATGGAATACAAGACACATACATTAGACAATGGACTGCGAGTCATTCACCTTCCGTCAAGGTCTCAGATAGTATATTGCGGTTATCAGATTGCAGCCGGAACACGCAATGAGCAGCCTGGTGAGGAGGGACTGGCACATTTTGTAGAGCATGTCACCTTCAAGGGTACGCAACGCAGGAACTCCCTACAGATAATAAACGCTTTGGAAAGTGTCGGAGGAGAGTTAAACGCCTATACGAACAAAGAGGACACCACTTATTATGCGGTTTTACTTAAAGAGCATCTGCCCCGCGCCATTGACCTTCTTACTGACATAGTATTCCATTCGACCTATCCTTCCGCCGAGATTGAGAAAGAGAAGGAAGTCATTGTGGAAGAGATTGAGAGTTATAATGACTCACCTGCCGAGCTTATCTATGATGAGTTTGAGAATACTATCTTTAAGGGACATCCCTTAGGACATAACATCTTAGGCTCTATAGAGAATGTAAGGGCGTTTACCTCTGCCGACGCCGCGCGTTTCGCCAAGAGGTTCTACCGTCCTGACAATGCAGTGTTCTTTATATATGGTGATGTAGAGTTCAACAAGTTAGTAAGACTGCTCTCTAAATGCGATATACCAAAAGAGCACCGGCGAGAAGATTCCTGTGTCAAGCAGATCCCTGTGTCAAGCACAGGGATGAGAGAGGAAGAGAGGTACGAGGATGATGAAAAGAATGCAGGCTGGAGCGTTATTGACAGGAAGACCCATCAGGCACATGTCATGCTTGGCACCAAAGGCTATGGAATGCATCATCCAGACCGGATAGCCCTTTACCTTCTGAACAACATACTGGGTGGTCCAAGCCTCAACGCCCGCCTAAGCCTTAGTCTGCGTGAGCACCACGGTCTTGTATACACTGTTGAGAGCACCATGGCAACCTATACCGACACAGGAATATGGTCAGTATATTTCGGTTGTGACCATAGTGACATTAAGAAATGTCTTCGCTTAGTACGAAAAGAATTAGACAAGGTCCAAAAAAAGCCCATTTCATCGACACAGTTAAAGAGAGCCAAACAACAAATAAAAGGGCAACTGGGTATAGCCTGTGACAACAGGGAGAGTTTCGCGCTTGACTTAGGAAAGACCTTCCTGCACTACAATGAAGAGAAAGACTTGCAACGTCTTTATGAGCTTATCGATGCCGTTAGCGCCGAACAGCTCCAGCATGTGGCACAGGAGCTATTTGACGAGAAGCGCCTTTTCACCTTGATATATAAATAGTTGTATCTCACAAACCCTTCAGGCTGTTTGCCTGAAGGAGGCTCGCAATTTAGTGTACTACAAATTTACGTCCCGACTTAACATATATACCTGCAGGAAGCCTGTTGGCGTCAGCCTGTTTACCCATGCGCACACCTGCTATTGAGTATATTGCATCCATATCAGAGTCACCACATTCAACAGACCTTATCTCCGTCAGCTCCTCATTGAGATTATCTATGTTATATCCAAGCTCCTCCATCTCTAACGACGCCCATATAAACGGACCGACTCCCTTCGGGTCATTGTCACGGACATTCTCACTCATGTAATATTCAAACGAGCCGTCGCGCTGAGGTTTGTTTTCCGGTCCCAGTCCCGACACCTCACAACACTTTGTCAAGGAGATGGTACCATTGCTATTCTTCTTGACAAACTCATTTATGATACCACGGTATGCCTTAATACCATTCTGGCGCAAAGACGGCTCAAGCCATCCCATGCGCACACCTTTAAGAAGACAATAAGCAAACATAGAAGAACATGTAGCCTCAAGGTAATTGCGAGGATCGTCAACATCCATCACATCATACCACACACCCGTCGCCTCATCCTGATAGTCTGCCACGGCAGCCATAACCCGCTGAAAGATATCGAGGACCTCACCACGACGAGCATAACTCTCGGGCATTACATCGAGCACCTCTGAGAGTGCCATGGCATACCATCCAAGAGCTCGTCCCCAGGTATGCTGGCTCTGTCCCGTGGAAGGGTCAGCCCAGAACATTGTATGTGTCTCATCCCAAGCATGCTTCCACAGTCCCGTCGCCTCATCAAAAGTCTTCTCATCGGTGGTCGTCATCTGGTCTACCGCATCATCATAGAAATCATTCACCTCATCAGGATAGAAACGTCCTGCCGCACGAGTATAGAAAGGCATTCCCATGAAAACCCCGTCAAGCCATACTTGCCAATGGTAAATCTCCTTATGCCACCAAACACCATTGTTCGTACGAGGCTGGGTGTCGAGCTGTTTCATAAGTGTGGCGATGGCTATAGAGTCTTTCTTACTCGGTTCATGTTCATACATCCGCAGGATAAAATGTCCCGGACGCACATTATCGAGATTGAAGTCACTGTAACTATATCCTGTAATATTCCCATTAGCATCAATCATTTTCTGCGGATACTCCTTAAGGTACGCAAGTAATTGAGGATCCTCATACTTAAGGTAGACATCAAGCATCGGATCGAGTTCCACACCGACTTGATAGCTCCATTGAGGCCACCACGACGAGAAGTTAAGGTTATATGGATGAGGTGTACGTTTCATTTCAGACGACACCATCCATTCACTGTAATGGCTCTGGGAATAGGAACTCAACATTCCACAAAAGGTGAACGCCACCGACAAGACAAAGGCTCTCAATTGATTCATTATTTTTGATTTATTTGGATTATGCCTGCAAATTTAATAAACATTTTTGATATTATCTAATCTTTTTATTACCTTTGTACTCAAAAACAAGAAATAACGATGAAGAAAACATTTTTCTCCACATGCCTTTCGGTAATGATGGTAATGATGGCAGCCGTGGCTGTTACGTGTGTGACGTCATGTACAGAAGAGAAGTTCCATGTCAATGGTGAGATTGCAAATGCCAAAGACTCCGTTCTTTATTTTGAGCACAACGGTTTACAGGGATTTACGAGACTCGACTCCGTGATACTTGACGAGAGCGGTACTTTCAGCTTCTCTGGTGACCGTGTCCCAAATCCGGAGTTCTATCGCCTTCGCATAGCCGGACAGATCATCAACATTGCCATTGACTCCATTGAGACAGTAACAGTAAAAGCCACTTATCCTCAGATGGCTACCGACTATGAGGTAAAAGGCTCATACGAGAATGAGAAGATTAAGGAACTTGCCTTGCGACAAATCCGTTTGCAGACACAATGTCAGGAGTTTGCTGCCACGGCAGAGATGAGCGTTGACTCCACCCGCGCGGCTTTGAACAGGATAGTAGAACAGTACAAAGAAGACATTTGCAAGAACTACATCTACAAAGAGCCTATGAAAGCATACGCCTACTTCGCATTGTTCCAGTATATCACAATAAACAACTATAGCTCACTGATCTTCAATCCCCGTGAGAATCCGAAAGACATTAAAGTATTTGGAGCTGTTGCCACAAGCTGGGACACCTATTACCCTGATTCGGAACGAGGACAGAACCTTCACAACATCGCTATTGAGGGAATGAAAGACCAACGAATCATGAGAAGCCAGAATGAAGGAACCATACAATTAGACGCCTCCGGACTGTCAGAGACTGGCGTCATAGACCTTCCATTGATGGACAACCATGGTAAGATTCGCCATCTTACTGAGCTGAAAGGCAAGGTGGTACTGCTAAATTTCCACGCCTTCGCTTCTGACGGCAGTTCACAGTTTATCATGAGACTGCGTGACATCTATAATAAATACCATGCACAGGGACTTGAGATATACCAAGTATCTCTCGATGAAAACGAGCATTTCTGGAAGACGCAGACAGCAGCGTTACCATGGATTAGCGTATATGACGACGGCGGCAACAGTCAGGCATACCTCGCCCCTGTGACAACCACGCCAGTGTTCTACCTCATCAACCGTGACAATACTATTGTCAAGAATCCAGAGCAAATCAAGGACTTGGACAGTGAGATACAGGCACTGCTTTAGATTAATCCTGGCCGTGGGACTGGCGGCGGCTCTGCAACCAGCGCATAGCCAGGTCATAACACCAGACAGCATATCGCCGCAGTTTACGATTGTCACCCACCACGACAGTCTAAGCTTTCTAATCTTACGGGAAGGAGCGACGTGCGACAAATGGCGGCTACCATATCCCGTATACCGTTTCGAGACCGGTGACGTAGACGGAGACGGGAAAGAAGATGCTATGGTTGGTGTCATAAAACGAACACGATTCTATCCGCAAAAAGCCCGTCGTTTGTTCATCTTCAAAAACTGGCACGGAAGAGTTCGTGCCTTATGGTTAGGATCGAAGCTTGGTGGTATTTTACAGGACTTCCGCTTTATTGACGGCAAGATACGTAGTCTGGAGACCACCACAGACCACCGTTGGGTGGTAGCAGAATATCGCTGGCAAGGTTTTGGAATGGGGTTTGAACGCTTTCTCATCAATGATGTCGACGAGGACCGTGCACGCGACTGTTTCCTAAATTTCAGCGATAAAATGTTGGAAAAATAAAAATAAATACTTATATTTGCACAAAATAACAAAACCAAATCACGATGAAAAAACTATTTCTTTTGATGGCAGTCCTGACCATCTCGTTTAATGCCTGGGCACAAGATGATTATGAGGAAGAACCTCAAAAGCCCCAGACACCGTTCATCTTACCTGGCAAAGGTAGAATAAACGTTGAGAACCTGAACAAGAACATCGACTTAGACATGGACATCTCGCAACTGACACTCAGTGAGCTGCGAGTATTACGCAACGCCTTCGCCGCACGCCAGGGATTCATCTTCATGACGAGTGAGCTTCGAGACGTGTTCAACACCACCACTTGGTATCCTACCAAGATGATGGAAAGGTTCGAAAAAGAGGAAACTCTCAATGAGAACAATGAAGGTAAATACAAAACCCTTCCTTTGAAATACACACCAAAGGAACAGACTTTCATCAAACGTTTACAACAACGAGAGAACGAATTGGTGAAGGATAATTTCAAGGTTAGCGGTGACAACCGTGTAAATATGAAGAACATCATCAACAACTATCAGTTGAACAATATGGATCCTGCCTTGGAGAAAGCATTAGGCAAGAACGGGTTCGCCATAGTTCCCTCAAACAAGCTACAGCTGTTCCATATCTATGAGAAAAACGACTATCACGACTTCCCAAGCTTCGTGACGACAGACCTTTATCTGCAGCTATTCCATTTGTATTTCGACTGTATCTTAAGAAGTGTTGAGGAGGAAAAGCTTTGCAATGCAATAGCCGACCTCTCCAAGGATTTGTATGACAAGATGTCAACATTAGCCGCTACAAGCAAGGACAATGACATACGGAAGGTAGCAGAGTACAATCAAGCATTCGCTGCGGTAGCTTTGGCTCTGATTAACAACAAACCGCTGTTAGAGGTATCTGCCAGTTACAAGGACATGGCTGCCCATGAGGTGGATGCGTCCATGAAATCAGAAAACGACTTTTCCGAATTCCTTGGATATAATGATGTGCAATTCCCATATTCCCTGTTCAGACCTCGCGGACACTACACCCGCTCGGAGACTTGCCAGCGTTATTTCCGCGCAATGATGTGGTTACAGACTGCTCCGTTTGCAGCCGACAACCTGTTTAGTATGCAAGCTGCCGCAATGTTGGCAGATGCCGTTTGCAGCGACGCCAAGACCTTAAAGGCATACAATACTGTTTATGAGCCTATAACATTCCTCATGGGTGCCCCCGACAATGTCACTATACTACAAGTATACGACCGCATGAAGACATTTGGCAAGCCCATGGAGAAGCTGCTTACAGACAAAAAGAATATGAAGACTCTCAGTGAGGACATAAAGAAACTGGCTTTGAGTCAGATCCGTATTCGTCCGAAGTTTGAGAAGACAAGTCCCTATAAGATTAATTTCATGCCACAACGGTACCAACCTGACGCCGAGGTGCTGAATGAGCTTATCGACGCAGAGAGTAGGGTTACCAAGCGCGGCGCCCCGATGGGACTTGACATCTTTGCCGCCATGGGTAACAATGCGGCAGAGAATATCCTTGTCAACGAATTACACCAGGACAAGCAATGGGATAAATATATGCCTACTCTTCAGAAGATGAAGACTCGCATGGGAGAAATCAACTGGCAGGAGACTGTCGCCACACGATGGATGGAAGCTTTGACCACTATGTCTACTTCACAAGACAGCCGATTCCCATATTTCATGCAGACACCACAATGGGAAAAGAAAGAACTGAACGCGGCACTCGCCTCATGGGCAGAACTGAAACACGACGCAATCCTATATGCTAAGCAACCTATGGCTGCGGAATGTGGCGACTATGGTCCACCAGCCCCAACCACAAAGGGCTACGTGGAGCCTAACGTAGCATACTGGACAAAGGCCATAGAACTGTTGGATGCCACAGAACAGCTCCTCAAGAAATACGACCTTGTCACCGAAAAAGTCGAGACAACCACAAGCTCCCTTCGTGAGCAGGCTGTGTTCCTCTGTGAGGTTAGCAAGAAAGAGCTGCAGGGAAAGGCCCTCACTGATGAGGAGTACACCTCTTTGGAGATCATTGGAGCTTCTTTTGAGAATATCTCCCTTGACCTTGTGCGCTCTGACGACCAGTCTCTCATGGGATGGGACAATGTGGAAGGCGCCGACAAGTCTATCTCTGTCATCGCAGACGTCTATACCGCAAATGGCGACAACAACCCGAAAGCATGTGTCCTCTATGAGGGTGTGGGACCAGCTTACGAGATCTATGTCGTTGTTCCAATCGGCCAGTATCTGTATCTCATGCGTGGTGCGGTATTGTCCTACCGTGAGTTCGACCGTCCGATCGAAGAGCAACGCCTTACTGATGAGGAATGGCAGGAGATGCTAAAACAATATCCCACACGTGGTATTCCAGAATGGATGAAGGAGATTACCGTTCCGCTTAAGGCAGAGCCAGAGGACAATGAAGAGGTATTCTATAGCTCAGGGTGTTAGATATTTCATTTTAGCATTCTTATTTCCTCTATCTGTCTGCGCCTCTGACACCATCACCATCACATTCACTGGTGACATACTGCTCGACAGGGGCGTTCGCAAAAGGATTGAAATGCTTGGCGTGGATCACTTATTCACGCCAGGCATTGATTCTATATTCCTTGCCTCTGACTATGTCGTAGCCAACTTAGAATGTCCGGCAACAAAGATAAGGAAACCCGTATATAAACGGTTTATTTTCCGTGCTGAACCAGAATGGCTATCAGCATTGAAGGCACATGGGATAACACACTTGAACCTTGCAAATAACCACAGCATAGACCAAGGACGTGAGGGACTCATCGATACCCGGAACAATATCATTGCGGCAGGAATGACACCAATAGGTGCCGGGGATAACATGCAGGAGGCTTCCACCCCGGTAATGTTAACAAAGTCTGCCGTCTGCGGCGGCAGACTTTTAGACAATGTTTTATCAGACTCCCGACACAGACGGGAGTCTGCCGTCTGCGGCGGCAGACTTTTAGACAATGTTTTATCAGACTCCCGACACAGACGGGAGTC
>CAJOPT010000045.1 GCA_905236455.1 uncultured Prevotella sp.
ACGTGGATAACCACCCTCGTTGACAACGGTGAACGGAACGCGCTCAGCTTCTTTCTTAGACTGCTCATAGGTCTCACCCATGAAACGTTTGATAGAGTAAACCGTATTTTTCGGGTTTGTGATAGCCTGACGCTTAGCGGGATCGCCCACCTTACGCTCGCCGTTATCTACAAAACCAATAACTGACGGAGTTGTTCTTTTACCTTCGCTATTAGCGATTACAATGGGTTCGTTACCTTCAAAAACGGCAACACAACTGTTAGTCGTACCCAAGTCAATTCCAATAATCTTTCCCATAATTCTATTTTTTTAATTATTATTTTTCGTTATGTCGTTATTACGTTGTGACGTTATTTCGAGATTTTGTAAAATTAGCAATACAAATGACGTGCCAAGAGAAGAGAGTGACATGGCTACTGACAATTTGGCAGATTACTTTTTTGCCATTATTCATTGCGGATTACAAAAATAATCATAACTTTGCGACAGGAAGTCCCCATAAGAGGAGAGCAGAAGAGACTGCGGTCTCAGTCTTTTATAAGGCTGGGGCTTTGGTATGGGGAAATCTCAATGGCACATGAGACACGTTCTGACTATACTAATGCTGACATTTGCAATGGTATCCTGCACGAGTCATCGGAAAGATATCCATTGCATATTGCCTGACGGTGTTATATTACATACAGGCGATGTTGTGTTTCGTTTGGGTGGTGGCTTGGAGAGCCACGCCGTGTTGTCTCTGGATGTGCATGGCAAGTATTCTCATGTGGGAATTGTGGTTGACACGATGGGGCGTAAGATGATAGTACACGCCGTGCCTGGTGAGCCTGACTTTGAGGGCGATTTAGATCGTGTCAAGCTTGACGATGTGTCGAGGTTCTTCTCCTCACTCTATGCGAACCGTGGTGAGGTGATGCGTATGTCAGACAGTGTGGTTGCTGGTAACGCAGCCCAGAAAGCGTTGGAGTTGTTTCGCAGGAATGTGCTCTTCGACGATGATTATGATGTTGGTGATACAACCAGAATGTATTGTACGGAGCTGGTGATGTATGCGTATAGTCGTGCAGGAGAGGAACTGGTGACAGTCAGCCCCCATCACATCTCCCTTCCATTGTTGTCAGCAGATGTTTATTACCCGTCAGACATATATGAATCTGGAAAGTTGAAGTCTATAATACAATTTTAATCAATAAAAACGAGAATGAATATGAAAAAGATTTTGCTATTTGCGGTAGGAGTTATGGCAATGTGTGCCATAAGCAGTTGCGGTGGTGCCGACACGCCTGCATCGGTGGCAGAGAACTCCATTGAGTGTCTGAAGAACAAGGACTATAGCGGCTATGTAGACCTTCTTGATCTTGACTTGGAGGGAAAATCCTCTGACGAGATTAAGTCAACAAAACTTATGTATGCCGGATTGCTGAAAAGCAAATTCGAGGAAACTTCCAAGAAAGACGGTGACATTAAGGATTACAAAGTGGTGTCGGAAGAGGTTCAGGACAGTGTCGCCAGCGTAAAGATGGCGGTGATTTTTGAGAACAAAGTTGACACAATGAATGTTTCCTTAAAGAAAGACAAGTCTGGTGACTGGAAGATTCAGCAGAAGAAATAGTTAAATAGCATTAAAGCAAAAAGAACGTTCCTTTCATCTATCTATATAAAAAGGAACGTTCTTTTGATTCTGTTTATTGCCGCTTAACGGTCTCCTATAGCTTGCATGATTTTCTCTTCGAGTTCCTCGCAAAGCTCGGGATTATCCTTTAGCAGTTGCTTGGTAGCGTCACGTCCTTGTGCCAGTTTTGACTCCTCGTAGCTGAACCATGAACCAGACTTCTTGATGATGCCATATTCAACCCCCAGGTCGACAATCTCTCCAATCTTTGAGATACCTTCACCGAAGAGTATCTCAAACTCAGCCTTGCGGAATGGTGGCGCGACCTTGTTCTTCACGACCTTCACGCGTACTTGGTTTCCCAAAACCTGGTCGCCATCTTTGACGCTGGTTACGCGGCGTATGTCGAGGCGCACACTTGAGTAGAATTTCAATGCGTTGCCACCAGTGGTTGTCTCAGGATTGCCGAACATAATTCCAATCTTCTCGCGTAGTTGGTTAATGAAGATACATGTGGTGTTTGTCTTTGAGATGGTAGACGTGAGTTTTCGTAATGCCTGACTCATAAGGCGTGCTTGCAAGCCTACGGCAGAGTCGCCCATGTCACCTTCTATTTCCTTCTTTGGCGTAAGTGCAGCCACGGAGTCAATGACGATAATGTCAATGGCAGACGACCGGATTAGTTGGTCGGCAATCTCAAGTGCCTGCTCACCGTTGTCAGGCTGGGAAATCCAGAGGTTCTCCACGTCTACACCGAGCTTCTCGGCGTAGAAGCGGTCAAAGGCATGCTCTGCGTCAATGAAAGCGGCTATGCCACCTTGTTTCTGTGCCTCTGCGATAGCATGGATGGCGAGTGTTGTCTTACCGGAGGATTCCGGGCCATAGATCTCTATGATTCGTCCTTTCGGGTAACCGCCTACGCCGAGTGCGGCATTGAGTCCTATGCTTCCAGTAGGAATAACCTCCACGTTCTCTATCTGTTCGTCACCCATACGCATGATAGACCCTTTACCGAAGTCTTTCTCTATCTTTGACATTGCTGCCTGTAATGCTTTCAGTTTGCCTTCCTGTAGACTCATTGTCTCTTCATTTTCGTTTTTCTTTGCCATAGCGTTATTTATTTAAGATTTGAAAATTAAATTATTTTACATTATAGTTGAGATTCTTTGTCCTTTCGCTGCTTTTCTCCTCGGGAGAGCCAGAACCTGTCAGTCCTAGAAGGCTTCTAATGATATACGTAGTCCTTTTGGTTCTTTTGCAGTAGTCCTTGAAAGTCTCATGATAGGGATCCATAATTTTTTCTTTCCATCCCTCATAAGGAGAGATATAGAAATAAGTGAGGCTGTCAATAGTGGAGTTTCCATGACTCTCCTCTTGTACCTCAGCCTCTAATTTCCACAGGTTGTCTATTGTAGGATATATACATGTAATGTTTTTTTCTTTGCAAAAGTCGACTACTGGCTGCAGCAGAGTATCGTATTCTTTGCGAATCTTGTCAAGTGAGAAATTGCAGTACTTGGAGTTGCCGATTTTCTGGATAGGTCTGATTTGCAACACATTGGGTAGTACGTCTTTGAAAATATCCTTAAAGGTAATCAGTTCTTCCACATTGTCTTCGTTTATAGTGTAGTTGATTCTGATGTGGAAGCTTGGATACTCTTCCCTGACAGCCTGTAAAGCGTCTCTCAGTTGCAAAAATGCCTCATAGCTTCCTCCTTGCATCAGGGTCTCATACGTGTTTTTCGTAAAACCGTGTGTTGAAACCGTGATTTCGTCAAGACCATTATAAGCCAACTCTCTTAGTTTATCTTTGTTCAGCAGGTTACCGTTTGTTGTGATGGCAACGTATGGCACGCCATACTCCTTCGCAAGTTTCACAATATTTATAAGTCCGTGATATACGGTAGGCTCAGCTCCACAGCCTATTTGCAATTTAATTGCTCTTGGGAAGATAGCTTTTGCAAATGCTTTTATGTCTTCTTCTGAGAAGACTCCCCGCATCTGCTTTCTTGCCTCCGGGTCACTGAAATAGCACATCTGACATCTGAGGTTACAAGCTTGTGCCGGGTCTAAGAACACATTTACATATCTTCTCCCGGTAGCGTGTAACGCAAAGATGCCCAAAAGCTTTATTTTTGGACTCTTAATACTTCGATAGATCTTTAGCAGCCTGTAAAAGTTCATGGTTATAGTTCCAAGTCACCATCAAAAACCTCATTCCAAGGCAAGCCGTGGATGTTGAGTTGTTCCATGAATGGGTCTGGGTCAAAATCCTCAACATTCCATACCCCAGGCTTTTTCCATATACCTTTGACAAACATCATTGCGCCTATCATGGCTGGAACACCTGTGGTATAGCTTACACCCTGCATACCCGTTTCTTTATATGCTTCCTGATGTTTGCAGTTGTTGTATACGTAATAGGTATGCTCTTTACCGTCTTTCAGTCCTCTTATGCGGCAACCGATACTTGTCTCGCCGTCGTAGTTTTCTCCGAGGTCTTGTGGGTTTGGCAATACAGCCTTCAAGAATTGCAATGGAACAATCTTTACTTTGGCAGTTCCTGTTCCGTCAGCCAGTGGAGCCTCATATTCTATCTCATCAATGCGGCTCATTCCGATATTCTGGATTACGTCAAGGTGCTTCAGGTACTGTTCTCCGAATGTCATCCAAAAACGCGCTTGTTTGATGGTAGGATAGTTCTTTACGAGCGACTCCAGTTCCTCATGGTGCATTAGGTAGCTTTCCCGAGGACCGATGTTGGGATATGTTAGTGACTTGTGTATCTCTAAAGGCTCTGTCTCCAGCCACTGTCCGTCTTTGTAGTAAAGTCCTTTTTGAGTAATCTCACGGATGTTAATCTCAGGATTAAAGTTGGTGGCAAAAGCCTTATGATGGTTTCCGGCATTACAATCGACAATGTCAAGATAGTGGATCTCGTCAAAATGATGTTTGGCGGCGTATGCTGTATAGATGCCTGACACACCTGGGTCGAAACCACATCCGAGGATTGCTGTCAGACCTGCTTGCTCAAAGCGGCTTTTGTATGCCCATTGCCAGCTGTATTCAAAGTGTGCCTCGTCTTTCGGCTCGTAGTTGGCTGTGTCAAGGTAGTTGACGCCGCAAGCCAGACAAGCTTCCATGATGGTAAGATCCTGATAGGGTAGTGCCAAATTGATGACCAGTTCCGGTTTGTAGTCATTGAATAGTGTCTTCAGCTGTTCTACGTCATCGGCGTCTACTTGTGCCGTCTTAATGTCCATATTGTAGCCTTTAGCATGTATAGCGTCTACAATCGCGTCACATTTTTCTTTCCTTCGGCTTGCAATCATAAAGTCAGTAAACACATCAGCGTTTTGTGCAATCTTAAACGCTGCTACTGTTGCGACGCCACCGGCGCCAATCATTAATACCTTACTCATTTTCTGTCTTTATTATTGTTTTTATAAATATTTATACGATAATCTCATCAGAGCGTATTCCCAAAGCATTCATAAGCGAATAGCCCAAGATTTCTTGTCTGAAGTTTCCACCTTGGCGAGGCTCCATTGTGAATACGGTGATACGCTTATTGTCGCTATTCGAGTCGCGTTGAAGCATTCTACGGATGTTATTATACAAATTATCGTCCTCGGCATTAGGTATAATCATAATACGCTTTACTTCTTCAGCATTGCATATAATCTCCGTAATGTCAAGAAAAAGGTCATCTGCCTTTACAATGTCTTCTACCGGTAAGCCCAAAATGGTAAATTCTCCTAAGTTGTCTTTGAATGCCTTGCCGTTTAGCTCTTTGTCAAAGTTGGAAGGCTGGAAGTTCTCCATGGCAGTCTTTTTCTTTGTATAAACTAATACTACTTGCGTGTCGTTAGCCCCCTCACGCAAGCCTCCGTCAAGTGCCACGCAGTCAATCCATCGAGCCATATCGGCTGGTGGTATGCGTCGCATAATCATACGTTCAAAGTTGACAATTAAGTTAAATGCGACTTTGTCAATATAGTCAGCATCGGCGATGATTACATTTTCGCTCCACTTTATAGGTGCAGCATATTGCTTTTTCATAGTACAAAGGTAGTGCAATTGGTGGTAATATCAAAAGAAATACAAAGTTTTTAACAAAAAAGCAGCACTCTGATGAGTACTGCTTTCAAAACATTATAAAAATATGACAAAATGGCTACGAGTCAATTTAAAGAGGATACTCCTCGAAGGCATAGAGAACAGTTGACAGATAGCGTTCTCCTGTATCCGGCAATAGTACAACGATATTTTTTCCTGCGTTCTCAGGACGTTTAGCTATTTCTGAGGCGGCAAATGCGGCAGCACCGGAAGAGATACCGACAAGTAAACCCTCGATGGCAGCAAGCTCACGACCAGTACGGATGGCGTCGTCATTGTCAACATCCAGAACCTCGTCTATTACATTAGAGTCATATGTCTTAGGAATGAACCCCGCTCCAATACCCTGTATCTTATGAGGTCCGCTCTGACCACCGTTGAGAACAGGTGATGACAGTGGTTCAACAGCGATAATCTTTACGTTAGGATTGAGTTCCTTTAGACGCTTTCCAACTCCTGAGATGGTTCCGCCAGTGCCCACACCGGCAACGAAGATGTCAACCTTTCCATCGGTGTCGTTCCAAATCTCATTACCTGTGGTAATGTAATGCTTCTCAGGATTGGCAGGATTCTCAAACTGTTGTAAGATAATACTGCCAGGAATAGAGTCGCGCAATTCGTTGGCAGCCTTGATAGCACCAGGCATACCCTCTTTGCCACTTGTGAGTTTGACGGTGGCACCATATGCCTTTACAAGGTTTCTGCGCTCAATACTCATCGTCTCAGGCATTGTAAGAATAAGTTTGTAGCCTTTTACGGCAGCCACGAGAGCAAGACCCACACCAGTATTGCCACTTGTAGGCTCTATTATGGTAGCTCCTGGTTTCAAGATACCTTTCTTCTCTGCGTCTTCAATCATTGCCAGTGCGATACGGTCTTTCACGCTTCCACCGGGATTAAAGTATTCAACTTTCGCGATGACATTACTCTTCAAACCTTTCTTGGCTGAAAACTTACCTAATTCCAACAATGGTGTGTTACCGATAAGCTCTGTGAGTTGTTTTGCAATCTTTGCCATGATATTTCTATTCTAATTTATTAATATTTTTATATGAAGAATTAATCAATGCTGTCAAGTGCCTGACTGATATCCTCCAGAATATCGTCTATATGTTCTGTTCCTATACTCAGACGGATGGTTGACGGATAAATATGTTGCTCTTCTAATTCCTCTGGAGACAGCTGTGAATGAGTTGTGGTGGCTGGGTGAATGACTAATGACTTCACATCAGCTACGTTTGCAAGCAATGAGAATATCTCCAGATGGTCAATAAATGCCCATGCTTCCTTTTCTCCTCCTTTTATCTCAAAAGTGAAGATACTTCCTCCTCCGTTAGGGAAGAGCTGCTGGTAGAGCTCGTGATCAGGATGGGATGGTAGAGAAGGGTGGTTTACCTTCGTTACTTTTGGGTGATTTGCCAAGAACTCTACTACCTTCTGAGTGTTATACGCATGTCGTTCCACACGTAGACTCAGTGTCTCTAATCCCTGAAGCAAAATCCATGCATTGAAAGGGCTTATTGCTGCACCAGTGTCACGTAGGATGACGGCACGAATACGGGTAACGAACGCTGCTGCTCCGGCTACTTCTGCAAAGACGGCGCCATGATAGCTTGGGTCTGGTTTTGCCAATGTCGGATATTTATCAGCATTTGCGAGCCAGTCAAACTTGCCTGCATCGACGATGACACCACCGAGAGAGCTGCCATGACCTCCAATAAACTTAGTCGCAGAGTGGACAACGATGTCAGCTCCATGCTCTATCGGGCGGATAAGATATGGAGTTCCGAATGTGTTGTCTACAATGACAATTGTGTGATGTTTGTGGGCAATCTCTGCAATTTTGTCAATGTTGGTTACGCTTGAGTTAGGATTGCCAAAAGTTTCTATAATTATTGCTTTTGTGTTGTCTTTGAACGCTGCGTCTACAGCATCGAAATCTGATGGGTCAACGATGCTTACCTCCACACCTTGTGTGGTCAGAGTGTGGGCAACTAAATTGTATGTGCCACCATAGAGGTTGTCTGCGGCAATAATATGGTCGCCGTTCTGTGCGACATTCTGTAGAGCGTATGTGATAGCTGCGGCACCGGAAGCTACTGCCAAACCTGCAATACCACCCTCAAGGGCTGCCACGCGATCCTCAAAAACCCCTTGTGTGGAGTTGGTGAGTCGTCCGTAGATGTTTCCGGCATCGCGAAGTCCGAAACGATCGGCAGCGTGCTGTGAGTTGTGAAATACGTATGATGTTGTTTGGTAGATGGGCACAGCCCTTGAGTCTGTTACCGGGTCGGCTTGTTCTTGTCCAACGTGAAGTTGTAATGTCTCAAAACGATAATTCTTCTTACTCATGATTGTAACCTTTCTTTTTTTTGTGTCCTTTTGCCCTAATGAGAGGCTTCAGGAACGTCGTTAATACATTTATTGATATTTACGACTGCAAAGGTACGGTGTTTTTACATGGTAGGAAATAACACAATGGCGTCATTTGACATACCACATTTATGGTATTTGGATGCTTTTTGTGCTTTTTGAGGACTAAATATAATACTCGGCGGCGTCAACAAGCCCGGATCGTAATGCATATTTAGTTGCTTCGTGTACATTGTTTACTCCCAGTTTGTGGAAGATGTTCTTTCTGTGAGTATTCACTGTGTGGAAACTTGAGAATCGTTTTTCGGCAATCTCTTTGGTCGTCATTCCCATGGCGATGTCTTTTAAGATTTCAGTCTCTGTGCGTGTTAGTTTGAAATCTTCTTTGGTGATTTGTTTTTCTGGGGTTAGCAGCAGCTCAGTCATGTGCTGACATATATATCGTTGGCAACGAATGGAATATGTAATACATTCCTTGATTTCCCTGAGAGAGGAGTCTTTAAGAAGAATACTGTATTGGGGACCTATTCCAATTAGTCGTTTTACAAAGTCTGTAGACAGTTCTGTACAGAAGAGAATCCATCTGGTTTGAGGGAATCGGAGGCTCAGTACCTCTAATTCTTCTATGTCATTTATGTCAAATGACGTATAGTCTATGATAACAATGCTGTCTGGATGTTCTTTCAGCTGAAATATCAGTTCTGTTTTGTCTTCCGTCTGACGGAAGTCCACGTCATTCATTCCTGACAGGATGTACATCATTCCAGCACGTGTGATGTCTTGGCGATCTGCTAAGTATACGAACATATTTATAGTCTTTATAGTTTTTGTTGAAGATGAAGATCTCTTTTGGATTTGCTCTTAGTTACAAGCCATACACCACAGAATATAAGTAGTACAGCCAATCCTTGTGTGGGTTTTAAGATGGCAATGCCGAGCGCAATGCTGACTCCGACAGAAACAATTGGTTGCACATTATTATATATAGAGACAACTGTAGGACGGAGAACCTTCTGTGCGTTGACAATGAGGATATAGCCGATGAAAGTGCCAAATACTACAACGTATGCGGTCTCTAACCATGTGATAGGGGCGATAGAGGCATAATCTATTTGCTTTACATGACTGATGCTAAATGGCCATATAATCAATGTTGCCCAAAGGAACATCCATTTGTTTACGGTGATAATTGAGTATTTCTTAATGAATTTGTTAAATAGAGACAAGAAAAGAGCATACGACAACTGTGCACCCAGTACAAGAAGGTCACCACGGATATTTCCTACCTTCGAGTTCGCGGCTGTTACACTCGTAACAATCAAGATGACAGCTCCGATACATCCAATGGCTACACCGCCAGCCTTCTTCATTGTTATGGGTTCATGTAAGATAATAAATGATAAAAGCATAGCGAAAATAGGCATGGAAGTTGTGACGATACTCGCATTTACAGGTGACGTCAGGCTCAAGCCTATTGTAAAGCAGCATTGATTGCAAACCAGACCAAACACTGCCGCTCCGGCAAATATAAATATATCGTGTAACGGTACGTGTTCTTTTGGAGTGAACAAAGATGTAAGCCAAAACAAAAGGGCACCACCCCCCACACGAAACGATACCATGGATATTCCATCGATACCATGGAGCATAGCGTCCTTGCCTACTGGTGCCATTAATCCCCAGATAGCACATGCGGTAAACATGCACAAATGAGCTATTAATGGTTTGTTGTTACCCATTTATTTTTCTCTTATAAGAATAATTTCGCATGCAAAATTACAAAAAAACTTTAATAACATGCTCATGCCATCCAACTTTTTATTATATTTGCATGCAACAAAAATACACGCCAAATGCAGAAATACGCAGAATACATCCAACAGATAGAGATAGAATCGCTATGGGGTGGTAGGAAACACATCGTTTGGAACCTTGACAGGCAGGTTAATATTTTAAGTGGAATCAATGGAGTAGGGAAGAGCACTATCCTGAATAAAGTAGTCAAAGGCTTGTCGCAGGGTGGTGAGTTTCCGTCCCACATGCTGAAAGGCGTCCATCTTAAGGTTGCCCCTGACGATGCAAAGTGGATAAGGTATGACGTTATACGCTCATTTGACCGACCTATAATTAATACGGATGTTCTTATGAAGATGGATTTGTCGTTAGCAACAGAGCTTGACTTCCAGCTTTATCAGTTACAGCGTAAATATCTGGATTATCAGGTGAATGTAGGGAATCGTATCATTGAGCTTTTGCAGAGTGGTGAGCCGGATGCGGCTGAGCGTGCTCAGGATCTGAGCCTCCCGAAGAAACGCTTTCAGGATCTTATTGATGACCTTTTCCAAGATACCGGTAAGAGAATAGTTCGGACAGAGAATGAGATTCGTTTCTCTCAGATTGGTGAGACGCTGGTTCCGTATCAGCTGTCAAGTGGTGAGAAACAGATGCTTGCGATCCTGCTCACGGTATTGGTGGAAGACAGTCTGCCTTATGTGTTTTTTATGGATGAGCCAGAGGTCAGCTTGCATATTGAATGGCAGAAAAGGCTTATTGATATGATTTTGGAACTGAACCCTAATGTGCAGATTATTCTGACAACCCATTCCCCTGCGGTTATTATGAACGGGTGGATGGATCATGTCACTGAGGTGTCCGACATCACAGACCAGCCAGCATAGTATAATCTTTAAAATCTGTTTTATGGCATATCGTCTCAAAGATCAGGTTTCTTCCGATTATGTCAATGCCGCCAACAAACTAAAGTCCCGATCGGCGCGCAAGAGAATCATCGCTTATGTTGAGAGCTATGACGATGTGTTCTTCTGGCGTTCTGTGTTAAGTCAGTATGAGGATGAGACACGTTATTTCGAAGTAATGTTGCCTTCGAAGACTTCTTTAGTGAAAGGCAAGAAATCTGTTCTTATGAATATGTTGCATAATAACGTTGGAGAGAATATGATTGCTTGTGTCGATGCCGACTACGATTATCTTTTGCAAGGGCGTTCCCCTGTGTCTAAGGAAATATTGGACAATCCGTATGTCTTCCATACGTATGTTTATGCTATAGAAAACTATCAGTGTTATGCTCCAAGTCTACATAATATCTGTGTTGGGGTAACGCTTAACGATCATTTAGTATTCGACTTCGTTGATTTTCTAAGACAGTATTCTGAGGCTATTTTTCCGCTTTTTATCTGGAATATATGGCACTATAGGAGAAATATCTATGGGAAATTTACAATCTCCGACTTCAATCAAATAGCTGTCATTGGAAAGTTTAATATTGATAATGCCTCACAGATAATCGCACATCTGCGACATAAGGTAGGGGTAAGGGTGCGGCAGTTTCAGAAAGAACATCCAGATGCTAAGGAGAGTTATCTTAAACTGAAGGCAGAACTGAAAGAGCTGGGTGTTACCCCCCAGACAACGTATTTATATATACAAGGACACCATCTTTTTGATGCTGTAGTTGTTCCGATAATGAGGAAGGTCTGCGATGTGCTGATGCGTGAGCGTGAGCGCGAGATCTACAAAAATGCCATTCATAAGACACAGCGCGACAATGAACTGTCTGGTTATGGACATTGCAAGGTTGATGTGGCATTGATGTTACGCCGTAATATTGCGTTTACGGCAGCCGCGCCTTTCAAGAGACTGCAAGCTGACATTGAAAGAGTCTTGGTAAAGGGGCAGCCGTCTGCGGCGGCAGATGATTAGATAGGAATATACCTTAGTTGTCTTTCCAAAAGGCAGGAGTGAAAAGTACAAGAACAGAGAAAAGTTCCAAACGGCCAACAAGCATCAGGAAAGCACATATCCACTTTGCGAAGTCTGGTAAAATGCTCCAAGACATTGTCGGACCGATTTCCAACCCAAGCGTTGGACCCACATTACCCAAACAACTAAGAGTGATAGTAACAGCATTGGTATGGTCAACTCCTGCAATAGTCATAACGAAGGCACAGACTATTGCCAACATGATGTAGAGTGTAAGAAATGCAAGGAGCGTAACACGTTTGGATTGAGGAACATTTGCTCCTTCTATCTTCAATGGCAATACAGCGTTTGGATGTAATATCTGCCGAAACTCATTCCGCACGATCTTCAATAACATCAGTCCGCGGATACTCTTGATTCCTCCACTGGTAGAACCGGAGCAACCACCAAGAACCATCAGACATGCCAGGACGATCCATGTGACATGGGGCCATTTTCCTGCATCTTCACTGAACAATCCTGTTGACGTGAGGAACGATACAACTTGGAAAAGAGCACTGCGGAACGCATGTTCAATAGAATAACTGCTGCGTGCCACTAACTCTGCCATGATAAAAATGGTAGCCAGTGTTATAACAATGATATAGAAACGGAACTCGCTATTGCGGAGGAGGCTCTTTATTCGTAATCTGGCAACAGAAGCATAGAGTAGTGTGAAATTCACTCCGGCAAGGAAACAGAAAAGTGTACACACATATTCCTCTGCGGGAGAATGGAACGTGGCAATGCTGCCATTAGTTGTTGAGAAGCCACCTGTGGCAGTACTTGTCATGGCATAGTTCACTGCGTCGAACCATCCCATGCCACATGCCATATAGCTAAAGATACATGCAATAGTGAGAAACAGATAAACCACCCAAATCCATTTTGCACCAGTACTTAGTCGTGGATGTAGCTTGCTGCGGATAGGACCTGTTGCCTCAGCGGAGAATACTTTTACGTTTCCGCCTACCATTGATGGTAATACGGCAATAGTGAAGAATACAATTCCAAGACCGCCAATCCATTGTGTCAGCGAACGCCAGAAGAGCAATCCCTTGGGTAATGACTCCACGTCATCAATGACGGTTGCACCAGTGGTAGTAAACCCGGACATCGTCTCAAAAAACGCATCAGTAAAAGAAAAACTCTGCATGGAGGAGTTGGCTATGTCGTTGAAAGAGAAATTCGGGAAAATAAACGGAATCATTCCAAAGAGAGAGAACAATACCCATGCCACGGTGACAACCAGATAGGCATCGCGTCTGCTCATGTTGTTGTCGGCATTCCTGCCTGCTTGCCTGAATCCGTATCCACATGCGGCAGTGACGGCGATAGTGAAGATAAACGATGCAATGTCTGTGTCACCATAGTATAGTGACACAATCAAGCATAGACACATCAGCGTTGCCTCTAAGTAAAGCAGCGAACCGAAGATCTTTGATATGAGCTTGTAGTTAAGCATCGGGCTAATTAAACAGTTTCTCGATTTTCTTCATGTCTACATTATGGCAGAACACCACAACGGAGTCGCCTGGCTCGATGATGGTGTTTCCTGAGACAAGATACCCTACACCCTCACGTACTATGCCACCTATCGTCATGCCGCGGGGAATATTGAGGTCTTTTACTGGTTTCAACGTTATTTTGGAGCCTTGTACTGGAACAAACTCAGCTACATCGGCATGGACAGTGGTAAGAAAACGTACGTTGTGTACATTAGCGTCAAGCATCATCTGGTAAATATGTGAGGCTGCAATAACCTTCTTGTTTACAATAGTTCCGATGTCGAGGCTCTCAGCCATATTTACATAATCGATGTTTTCAACCATTGCGACGGTCTTGCGCACTCCCATGCGCTTTGCTGAGAGACAGGCGAGTATGTTGGTCTCTGCATTGTTGGTTAGAGCTACGAACGCCTGCGTGCTGCGAATACCTTCTTCTACAAGCAATGACAAGTCGCGTCCGTCGCCATTGATAATCAGTGCGTCCTCGGTGTCAATGAGGTCATTAAGCTCCTCACACCGTTTCTCGTCGCTCTCTATAATTTTGGTATTCATATACTCAGGCATAGTGTTTACGGTACGTACAGCAGTCGTACCACCACCCATAAGCATTACATTCTTTACATCAACATAATGTTCCTTACCTACAATCTTCCTGATATATGGTATGAAGTTTTTTTTAGTCATGAAGAATGCAAGGTCGTTGAGCTTTAGCTCGTCATTTCCTCCAGGGATGATAGTTTCCTGTCCACGCTTAATAGCAACTATATGGTAGGGGTCATCTGGACCACTGATGTCTTTGAGAGGCTTGTCTAATATCTCACATCCCTCTCGAAGCTTAATACCTAACATCACCAACGCTCCGTCATGTACGTCCCATCGTTGCCTTACCCATGACATCTTCAAACCATTGATGATATCCTTTGCTGCTAATATCTCAGGATATATGAGGGAGCTGATGCCCATTTTGTGGAACAGTTCTAAGTTGTTCTCATCCACATACTCATAAGTATCTACCTTTGCGACAGTCTTTTTTGCCCCAAGACTCTTTGCTATTGTGCAAGCCGCAATATTCATGTTCTCATCGGCAGTGACAGCAATAAACAGGTCGGAATCTGAGACTCCTGCCTCTTTCAAGGATTTTATGCTGGTAGGCGACGCTGCCATAGTCAGCAAGTCATAGTCGCGCCCCAGCTTTTCAAGGTTCTCCTCGTTGCTGTCCATCAGCGTGATGTCGTAGTTGTTACGCGACAACAGCTGTGCCAGATAGGTTCCAATGGCATATGCGCCGGCGATGATAATCTTCATTGGTGTTTGGATTAAGAGTTGTTGACGGAAACTTCTTGAGAGTTAGCATTTTCTATGGTCTGTCGGATGCTTTCCGCATCTATTCCGACAAGGTGATGTAGCTGTGCCACGGTGCCGTGAGTCACGAACTCGTCCGGGAGTCCCAAACGGGTTATGGCTGGGTGGTAGCCATGGTCAGACAACCACTCAGTGACAGCACTGCCAAATCCTCCATTGCGCACACCGTCTTCTACTGTGATGATTCGTTTGAATCTCATGCCGACCTCCTCAAGGATATCTTCATCGAGAGGCTTAAGGAAGCGCATGTCGTAATGAGCGACAGAGATCTTCCCGTCAGAGGGTAGGGTGGCTATAGCTTCCCGTACATTATTTCCAATCGGTCCCAGACTCAGTATGGCAATGTCATTGCCGTCGCTAAGCTTTCTACCTTTTCCTACAGGTAGCTCCCGCATGTCACAACGCCAGTCTTTCAGCGAACCTCTTCCGCGTGGATATCGTATGACGAATGTTCCTTTGTCAGGCAGTTGGGCTGTATACATCAGGTTACGTAGCTCATGCTCATCCATCGGTGCCGCAATAGTTAGGTTGGGTATGGGACGCAAGGCTGCCATGTCAAAGGCACCATGGTGGGTTGCACCGTCTTCACCTACAAGACCAGCTCTGTCTAAACATATCACCACTGGCAGGTTCAATATGGCAGCGTCGTGGATAATATTGTCGTATGCTCGTTGTGCGAATGCACTGTAGATATTGCAGAATGGAAGCAGACCGTCTTTCGCCATTCCGGCAGAGAAGGTTACTGCGTGTCCCTCGGCAATGCCAACATCGAAAGTGCGCTCTGGCATGGCTTTCATCATGATGTTCATAGAGCATCCTGTAGGCATGGCTGGTGTAACACCTACTATGTCCGGATTGTGCTCTGCCAACTCAAGAAGAGTATTTCCGAACACATCTTGAAATTTAATTGGTTTGTCGCTGACATCATCAGTGAGGCGTTCTCCAGTCTCTGGGTCAAACTTTCCTGGCGCATGCCATATCGTGGCACTTTCCTCCGCAGGCTTGTAGCCCTTGCCTTTCACGGTATGCAAGTGAAGTAGTTTTGGTCCCTTCATGTCCTTTATCTGTCGAAGGATGCGTACTAAGTCCTGAATGTTATGACCGTCGTACGGACCGAAGTAGCGTATGTTCATACCCTCGAAAATGTTCTGTTGACCTGTGAGGGCAGACTTCAACGCGTTGTTGAAGCGTAGGATACCTTTCTTGCGTTTGTCGTTAAGGTAACCTTTGGAGTGCAGCCATTGTGACGCCTTGAATCGTAGGCGGTTGTAAGTGGCATTAGTATCAAGGTTCAACAGATATTTCTCCATGCCGCCTACAGCACGGTCTATAGACATGTCGTTGTCATTAAGAATAATGAGCAAGTCGTTAGGACTCGATGATACATTGTTGAGACCCTCGAAGGCCAAACCGCCACTCATGGCACCGTCACCGATGATGGTAACAACGTGCCTGTCTTCTTGTTTCAGCTTAGCGGCAACAGCCATACCCAACGCCACTGAGATGCTGTTTGAGGCATGACCGCACGTAAACGAGTCGTATTTACTTTCTAAAGGAGAGGGAAAGGGCATCAGACCACCCAGCTTCCTGTTTGTACAGAAACGCTTGCGGCGGCCTGTCAGTATCTTATGTCCGTAGGCCTGATGACCTACATCCCATACCAGACGATCCTCAGGGGTGTTGAAGACATAGTGTAAGGCTACGGTAATCTCTGTGACACCTAAACTCGATGCCAGATGACCGGGGTTCACAGCCACTTCCTCTACAATGTCCTCACGCAATTCCTTGCATACCTCTGCCAACTGCGTAATGTCGAGTTTCCTGAGATCTTCCGGACTTTCAATGTTGCTTAACAAATGGTATTTATCTTGTTCTGCCATGAAAAATCTCATGTATTTGGCGGCAAAGGTAATACAAACCGAAAACAATACAAAATAAAATCTGTTTTATTTTTATTGTTGAGGTGCAGTTTCTCTTACCAAAGGTAAACAAAATATCTTTTATAGTGGCAGACTCCCGTCCGTGGCGGGAGTCTGATAAAACATTGTCTATAAGTCTGCCGCCGCAGACGGCAGACTCCCGTCCGTGGCGGGAGTCTGATAAAACATTGTCTATAAGTCTGCCGTAGGCGGCAGACAAGCATCCTCAGCAAAAAGCGGGTCTTCCGGCATTACCATGACAGGTTTCTGCTGTTCTGCCTGTAGGATATTCTCCGGAACGTATTTCTTGTCGACTACTAATCGGAAAGTATATTCATTGAACCAGCGGTTTGTCATTATAAGACAACCTTTCTGACCATAGTCGTTGCCCCATGAGTTCTCTACTTTCCACTTCTTTGGTTGCCCGTCGGCATCTAAGTCTACCGCGGTAAGTGTCATGGCGTGTGTCGAGCCACTGTCAAAGGTGCTGATGCGGTCGGCTTTATTCATAGGAAATGTGGTATTGAAGAGGGAACCGTAGTCATAGTTGTCAATATCAAGGAATCCTCTTTTTCGGTCGAGCTGCTTGCCTACATCATACGAGGAATACAGTTTTGTGGAATCACGGAGTGATGCGATAGCCATCTTTGAGATATCCTCCATCGGAAGGTTTATGTATTTCCAGTTGTGTCCATCGTAAGTATGCCGGTCGTATTCCACCTCGTAGGTTTTATAATACGGTCGGCGCGGATCATTCATAGCCATAATGAATGTCCCATTGATTGGTTCACCGACTGTTTCCTTATAGAAGGTTACAGGTGTATAGGTTTTAGGCTCTCCTATGGCTTTGCCCTTTTTGTCTTTGAAGGTGAAGGTAAACTCTTTGACGGGTTCACCGAGAGTCAATGTCAGCATGTGGTATATGGTGCCGAGCATCTCGGTTTTACGTGCTTTTATGGCATTGGCAGACTTCTTGTCGGCTACCATTTTTCGCAGCTCAAGTCCAAACTCTCGCAGCTTTGATGCAATGAGCTTCGAGGCTCTGGATGTGTTCTCAGCCGAATAGGTCTCTGGTTGTATCTCCATAGGTACTAATCCGTATTTCTCTGCTAAGTCAGCCACACCGCAGAAGGTGCCTCCGTCACCTATAGGTGTCTTAAAGAAGAATTGTACCCGGGTGTCATCGATAGGTTTCTTCGCATTGTCAATGGTGCCTTGCAGCATCAAGTTTGCTTTCTCCAGCTGATCATAGAAAAAGAGATAGTCTTGCGAGAATTCCACACTTAGGGTGTCTTTGTGTGTACGGGCAAATTTAGAACGGAGCACATTGAGTCCTGAGAACATCCAGCATCTTCCGGAACTTTTCTGGTCGTGTATGCTCTGGGAAGGCGTCTCCACACTAAAAAAAGTGTCTACCTTTCCTTTGTTCTTGAAATTCTGTGCAAGGTTGTCGATAGAGTTCGAAGCAATGGCGTTGAAAATGGCACGGTCAGATGATTGTGTTGTCTGTGCTTTCTCAATCTGCCGTAACATGTCTGTACTGATACCACCGTCTTTGACTTGTGCTTGGAGGGTGATGGTTGCCATCATGCTGATGGCGATTGTTAATGTTCTTGTCATATTGTTATTTGTAGTTTAGAAATTTCCTATTTAAGATTGTTGTTCAAGTCTATCGCTTTGTCGGGAATAGGGAATACTATTGTTGACTGGGAGGTGAGTTCCTCGTCAGTAGGTGTACGCTGGTCATAGGCTTTGTGGAAGAGTCCGAAGCGTATCAGGTCGTTGCGTCGCCACCCTTCCCATACAAGTTCGAGCAGGCGCTCCTTGAGTATGGCGTCAAGCGAGAGCGATGTGAGAACCTTTGCCCCGGCTCTTTTGCGCACGGCATTGATGTCGGTAAGTCCGTCTTCTCCATTCCTAAATCTCGCCTCTGCACGCATCAATAATACGTCGGCGAATCTGAAGAGCACGATATCATTGTCTTGTAGGTTACCGTCTGCATATGCGGTTTTGTCGGTTTCGTATTTACGCATTCGTGCGCCGGCAGTCTTCTCGTATGGAGAGCCTGTAAGGTCGAGTCTTACTTCTAATGGCTGGTATACAAGAGGTTTACCATCTGTCAGTGATACGATGTGCCCGTCTATGTACAAAGTGTCGGAATAGAAGTTTAAATAGAATCTGTCGTCGGGCTCTTCGCCTTTCATGCCGTATCCAAACGCCTTAACAGTGCTAATCGTTGCAACAGAGCCGTTTTCTGCCGCCATGCCTAAGGTTGCCCCATGTGCGTAGTGTCGGCTTCTGAAGAGATATTTAAACTGGTTTGCGTAAAGGTATTTATCCATCGGAATTGTGAAGATGTTCTCCGAAGAGTTTTCATTGTGTACGGTGAAGTTCTCAGCGTAGTTTTCCTCCAATTTGTACCTGTATTCGAGCTGATTACAGAAATATATGCAAGCTTGCCATGCGTTCATTTGCGTACCATCTATATCGAATCTCATGTTTTTACCATCGTTACGGACATTATTTGTCCAGTCATTGTCGGTATACACCTCAGCGTTAAGGAACAATTTTGCCAGAAGGAAGAATGCGACAGGACGTGTCATCCTTCCGTAGTATTCACCTTGCAGGTTGCTTTTTATATCTGGCAAGTCGTTGATGGCTTCCTGTAATTCTTTTATGATAAATGTGAAGACCTCGCTTCGCTGTGTCTTGCCAATGGTTTTCATATCTTGGCTTGTGCTCGTCACGACAGGAACGCTTCCCCATAAATCCATGATGTAGAAATAGAACATGGCTCGTATGGCTCTAATCTCCGCGACATACATATCGTACTGGTTTTGAGATAAGAGTGATTTGTTGGCTGCCAGAGTCTCTAAATGCCTGTTGCAGAACACAACAACTTTATACAGATAGACCCATGTGTCGTAAAGCGCATCGTCGGCAGAAGTCCATTTATGAAGATAAAGGTTCTGCCAGAAGCCTCCATCGTACCAATCTCCGCCTCTTGTTGGTAGCATAGCCTCGTCAGTGGTGAAGGTGTTCAAGTCGTATACTCCTCGATAGGTGCCCTGTAGCCCTTGGCTATCTACATTGCCACCGATATAATTATATAAACTCGCGATGGTGGCAAGCTCAAGTGAGCTTGCGCTTGTATATGCCTTGTCTTCCTCGATAGCACTCCTCGGTGACTCCGAGAGGCAGGAGGTGAGAGCGGACAATAGCAATATAGTTAATGTAGATGTTAACATCAAAAGGAACGGATATGTCCTTCTTCTCATGTGGCTTGATTGTTTTGTGGTCTTATGTTGTCTCATGATTTTGTTTTTTAATTTTTTCCGACGTTCCTATAATAATCAGAAATGTATGCTCACGCCGAGACTGTAGCTTCGGTATGGTGGGTACGTGCGTTTGTCATCGATGCCAAGAGTAGAGTTTACCGCCGATGAGTTAATCATTGGTGAAAGCCCACTATAGCTTGTTATAGTTGCAAGATTGTTAATAGAGACACTCAGACGCAAGGAACTGATATATTTGTTTCTTCCTGTCGGGACGTTCCAGCCAAGTGTAAGATAGTCGAAGTTAAGATAATCACCTCTCTCTAACCAATAGTCCGTGGCTGTCTGGTCTTTGATATTTGCCTCTGGTGCTTCGGTCATGACGTTATAGTCGGGGAATGAAGCCATGTTCATATATGTGAGAGCTGTGCCGTTGTATATTTTATGTCCGAAAGCTCCGTTCATCTGTAGTGATATGTCGAAGCTCTTGTATCGGAAGGCGATGTTTGAGCCAATCATTATCTTCGGCATCGCCTGCCCCGCAATATATCTATCGCCGTTGTCCTCAATGTTTACCTTACCATTCTTGTCGATGTCCTCAATACCATATGAGTATGATCCGTCGTTGTTCTCCACAAACCCTGTGCAGTGTGGAAGATAGAACACTCCGAGTGGTTGACCTATAATCTGGTATACGATGTTGTTATAGCCTCCGTGGAAACCAGCACCGTTGAGGTTGCCTATGATAGGCGTTATCTCAGGTGCGGTCATGTACGAGCCGTTATAATCGCCAGAGAGTGATATGAGCTTGTTTTTCTGGAATGACATATTGATGTTGATATCCAGTTCCATGTCTTTTTGTTGAATGGGTATTGCTCCTATTCCGATTTCCACTCCCTGATTACTCATCTCGCCTATGTTGGCAACCCACTTGTTATAGGGAAACGGTGGGACAGGAACGTCATATTGATAAAGCATGTCCCATGTCTTCGAGTAGTAATACTCTGCTGTTACCAATAAACGATTATTCAGGAACCCGAAGTCTGCTCCGACATTAAATGTTGAGCGTGTCTCCCATTTCAAATCTGGATTCACATTCGACACAATACCGTATGTGACTCTGTTGGAGCCTTCCCAGGGCACTATTCCCGTTGGGTAGAGCAATGTTAGTGAGTTATATGACTCTAAACTACTGAGATTGCCGCTGAGACCATATCCTATACGTAGTTTAGAAAGTGAGATAATATCGTTGTTTTTAAGGAAACACTCTTTCTTTGCGTCCCATGTGGCAGATATAGATGGAAACAGTCCCCATCTGTGTTTTTTTGCAACCATTGAACTACCGTCTTGACGAAGTGATCCAGTGAATGTGTACTTATTATTTATGTCATATTTTGCTATTATCATGAAAGAGGAGAGTGACGGGTTGTCGTAATTACTTCCTGTACCGCCGAAAGGTATTGTCGCACCTGTACCTAAATTGTCGTATCCGGAGGTGTTCTGTGTGAATCCCTTCACCGTCGTCCAGAACCCAGAGCGGTTACTTTTCTGATATTCAGCTATGGCAGTTAATTCAAGCAGATGTGCTCCCCATTGGTTTTGATAATTTATAGATACATTGCCAAGCCAGTCTTCTGTTTTTTTCTCAGCATAGTAAGCTTGTCCCTGTGCCCACACCCATGTGGGTAGATATTGAGCATTACCAATACTACTGTAGCTATATGCTCCGAATACTTTCATATGAAGCTCCTCATAAATCCTTTTCTTTTTGCCAAGCAAGTCAATGTCGAGGCTGATATGCGTATTGAAGTTCTGGTTTTTCTCATGATCCTTCTCTTTGAGCAAGGCATTAGGATTGTTAATCTGCGAGGCATTGGTATTACAGTCCCATCCTCCACCGGCATTCATTTCGTCTGACAGAGTGGGATTCATTGATGCTGCTGAGTAAAATAGTTTCCATTGGTCAAAAATATAATGGTTATTTTGGGAAGAGCCGATAACTCCCATGTTGATGGTTAAAAGGTCATCGAAGGCTTTTTGACTCAAGTCGAGTTTAGCTGCAAAATTCTTGTATTCGTTAACCTTAATAACAGTTTTATGGTCCATGAAACCAATGGAAGCACGATAGTTGGATTGTTCTGTACCACCACTGAAAGCCACATGATGGTTGTGTACATAGCCGATACGTGTTATGGATTTCAGGAAGTCGGTGTCGTAGCCCCCATCATTATAACTCAGTCCAAGTCGTTTTGCTGTTGAGACATATTCGTTCCTGTTGAGCATATCCAATTGTTTGTATACAGACTCAATTCCAATATTTCCATCGTATGAAATATGGAATTTGGAACTCTCTCCTTTCTTTGTGTTGACAACAATGACACCGCTCGCTCCACGACTGCCGAAAGGAGCTGTCTCTGCGGCATTCTTCAATATTGAGAAACTCTCAATATCAGCAGGGTATATGCCTATGAGGGTAGTAAGATCACTGTATACGCCGTCAATAATCACTAATGGGTCGTTGCCTCCAGTAAGAGAGGTCGTTCCACGAACTCGTACACTGGAAAGCATTGCCATACGGTCGGAGCCGCTTGATACACTTACACCCACTGCTTTGCCACTCAATGCGTCAAGCGATGATGTTATAAGTCCTTTGTTCATGCGATCTTGAGACACGTTGTCGGCTGTACTGAGATAGTTCTCAATACCAGTTACTTTGTGGCGTGTGGAGTCTGCCGCCGCAGGCGGCAGACTCTTAGACAATGTTTTATCAGACTCCCGCCTTGGACGGGAGTCTGCCGCCGCAGGCGGCAGGCTCATAGACAATATATTCTTCTTTTGCGCATAAATCGTGGCGCAAAGGATTAGTAGAAGGGTTAAGGCTATTGTTTTTCTCATGGTCTTGGTTACTTTACAAGTATTATATTTTGCAAAGATAATGCAAACCGAAGACAATACAAAATAAATCTGTTTTTATTTTTATTGTTGAGGTGCAGCTTATCTTATCTAAAGATAATGCAAAATTTTGATTAAGCGAGAGTAAAAGAAATAAATTTATTTTGCCGATGAATTTTTGTATAATTTCTTTACGAGCAAAGTGAGCAAACTCGTTACCACGGCAAAGTGTGAACGTTTTCGATAAGCCAGATGACCAAAGTGATGCTCATTGCTGAAGACAGATTTAATATGTTCTTTCTGATTTTCAACATTATTTATCTTGTATTGCTGATTATTATGTTGTGTATTAGAA